>JAUVVE010000132.1 GCA_030604795.1 Dehalococcoidia bacterium
GTAGAAAATGGCCATCAATCACAAGCTTAGACCCTATCAGATCGAAGCGGGCAGAGCCATCCTCGATAGCGTGATGAGCCGCAGGGGGCTTACCTTCTCCGTCGAGATGGCAAGGCAGGGGGGCAAGAACGAGCTTTCAGCCCAGCTTGAGGTGCTGCTGCTCACCCTGTTTATGGGCACCGGTGGCAACTTGGTAAAATGCTCGCCCACCTTCAAGCCCCAGACGGTGGTGAGCATGATGAGGCTCAAGGAAAGGCTCAATGATGCCGGTTATGCCCGCTTCTGGGTCCCCGAGCTGGGCTACATGGTGAGCTTGGGCCGGGCAAGGGAGATCTTCTTCAGCGCCGACCAATCAAGCCATGTCGTTGGCGCCACCGCCCATATCCTGCTCGAGATTGATGAAAGCCAGGATGTGTCCCAGGAGAAGTATTCCAAGGTAGTGTGTTCGCTATTTGAACTTCAGTCGGAATCTCTCGTGGTACCTTCAGTTCTAGTTCCCATGTGCCATCTCCCTGGGTAATAACACTGGCACCTATAGTGTCGAGCACAAATCGGCGATCCTCGACACTTGCTGATTCCAGCCGTTCCTCCACCCGGCTCCGCAATGCTGCCAGACTCTCTGGTGTTACGGTGAAGCACTCCAAGTCGGCTATTTGGGCCTCCAGGCGCTGTCGCTGCTCATCGATCCACCTCCGCCGAGTCTGGATGAGGCCTATTTCCTGACCGTAGATCTCCTCTGAGACCTTCCCAAGGGCAGCCAAGCGAAAGGCACGCGCTTCTGTTTCCCGCACCTCTCTATCTTGCCTATCCAGGTCAGCTATCTCCCGCTTGAGACTTTCCAGGCTCTGCTCGGTCAACCCTTGTCGGCGACTGATCTCCTTCAGGAAACCGTCAGGACCCCGCAGGAAGTCCACCACCATTTTGTAGACGTCACCCTCGATCTTGTCAGCAGGAAAGCTCTCGGCGGTGCACCTGTCGGCACCCCAGGGGATGGACCAACGCCCGCCACAGTAGTAATATGATCTACCTTTTGTTGTCACGCCAATGTAAGTACGGTGGCAACGCGCGCACCTAATGCATCCTCGCAGTAGGTACTCACGTAGCCTCGTGTTCTTGGCAGCGAACCGCTGGTTATCCCTCAGTCTTTGCCGCACCCAGTCAAACTCCCCCTCCGTTATGACAGGCTGCTCAACAAGGCCTTCCAGCCGAATGGGCTCTGTGTCACGGCGGTAGCGCCTGCTAGATTTACCGTAGGTATTTCCCCGCCGTTGCTTCGGAGTCACCACCTCCATCTTCAGAGCCTCGACCACGCCAGCATACACCCTATTTCGGAGAATGCAACTGACTGTGTTACCTGTCCATACGCGCTTGCCACGAGGCGTAGGGATGCCGCGATAAGTTAATTCCTTGGCAATGGCGCGCAGCTTCCAGCCCGTGAGAGCCATGCTCCATATATCACACACAGTGGAGTAGTGCTCGTCGGGCAACAGATGGTTATTCTCCCATCGCATCCCATAAGGCTTGCTCATCGTGGGCGGCAGTCCTTTCAACACTGCCCGATCACGGAGTCCCTGCCTAGCACCTTGTTGTGCTCGCATCACTGAACGTTCTTTGCCCAAAGCCAGGGCTAATTCTACCAGTTGACCTTCGGCACCATCAAGTAAAGGCACACCCTGAGCTGTTATAACACGTACATTGTGGTCATGGCACTCGGAGAGGAAGATTAGGCGCTGGAGACCTTGCGCCTGCAGTCGGTCGCGATCCAAGACACCCAGGGCCTGCACCTCATTCCTGGCAATCCACTGCCTGAGCTTCTGGAATTCCGGGCACGCCATCAAGTCCAGGCTCGACCAGTCTATCTTCAGCACGTATTGGGGCAGCGCCTGGTATCCCTGGGCCGCCAGGGCTTTGCGGACAGTGGCCTCTTGAGAGTCCAAGGATAACTCTCGCTGGTCGTTTGTAGAAACCCGGCACCAGATAGCGGCAACTGGCTTATCGTTCAAATTCATGATTCCCCCTTTGTCTGTGATTTCAGCTTCCGCACAAATACGCTAGCTGGACTATTGCCCTCCTAACTTCTTACAGAGGCTGCAGCGGCCAGGAATGTGGTGTAGCAGGCGGTAGTCCTCCAGTTCCTCGCTGACCTTCCTGGTGCGGTCCTGGAGGTCCCGGTGAGCCCGAGCCGCCGCCTCCGCCTCAGTAGACCCGACCAAGGATTCGACAATCTTTTGGATTTCTTCCTTGACCTTCTCTGGATTTTCGAGATACTCTGTGAGGTAGCTCGCACTCGATCGGTCGAAAACGCTGCCTCCCCTTACCTCAAGTCTTGAGGTTAAATCTGAAGCAGGCTCGCCCAGGGCACGCTTGGTGACCTCAATGCGGACGAGGTGAACAAGAGTTGGTGTCAGACGAGGTTCCTGAGCCTCAGTCCGTATAAGAACCTGCAAGCCCCAACTTACTTCGACCGTTTTCTTGATTGCCTGATTCAGTTCTGCACGGGCCTGTAGCTCCATCAGGAGGGCTGATCGCCAATCGGCGATGCTGCGCCATATCTGGTGTCTATTCCCTAGGTGCTCCTTAAGGGCACGCCAAATCCGGGAGTGCTCCTCAGTTAAGCGTATCTCCTTGGGCCAACCTTCGTGAACTGAGACTGTGACAGACTCGCCCAACCTGACTTCGATGGGAGGACTAATTCCCTGCTCAGGAGGAGTCATCGAATCATGAAGGCCGAAGTCGGCAGTGAGCGATGGGGCGAAATCCACCGGGACCACATATAGCCCCAGCTCAAGCCGCTTCACCAGGCCCAGCATGTCCTCCTGATGGCCGTGCAACGCTATCCTCAGTTGCTCCTGCTCGGCTGCCTCAAAAGCCCGCTCCAAGCGAGCACGCTCGATCTGCTCACTTACAGTGCGTGGGTTCACGTCGTCCTTCTTGGCGATATCATCCTGCCGCTCTCCGTGTTCATGCCGCACTAACCAATCCCTACGTTTCGCTGGTGGAATTTTCGATTTTCTGGGCATTTTCCACAACCCCCTTGACAACATTCTATTCTGTGTAACGATACATATTATAACACAAATATATACATTTGTAAATAGATTTACTACAGATGATACCAAGTAATCGAATGTATTCAGTATGATATAATAACCATTATGGCTGACGAAATGAGGCACCGGCATCTCGATACGGACTGTGATGACTCGCCACAAGCCGTTCTTCACATCGTCCGTTCGGGTGTCTGTCTCAGCCGCTGGGTTGCGCTCTGGGATTGGCTTCTAGCCCCCGACGCCCAAGCTACGGCAGTCGTGGCGCGAGCACACCAATCACCAGGATTGGATGCCAACGCCAGCCAACGCGGCCAAGAGAAGGGAGGTAAAGGATGAAAGTGATCCAACA
>JAUVVE010000055.1 GCA_030604795.1 Dehalococcoidia bacterium
CTCTCCATTCCACCTCGTCGGGCAAGGTCCTGCTGGCTCACGTCGAGGAGAGCGAGCTGGCGGCTTTGCTCGAACAGGGTCTACCTCGCCACACCGAGCACACTGTCACCGATCCCAAGGCGTTGCGCGAGGAACTGCACCGCATCCGCGAGCAGGGGTTCGCCACTGCCTTCGAGGAGTATAGGCTCGGCGCCAATGCCATCGCCGTGCCCGTGGCGGACCCAGAAGGGACAGTGGTGGCAGCACTCACCGTCCTGGGTCCAGCGTACACCATGACTCGAGAGAAAGCCTTGGCATCGCTCGAGAGGCTGAGGGCTGTCTCCAGAGAGATTACCGTAAAGCTCGCCGCGGTGAGCGACTGATCCGCTCGGTGCTATCTCGACGAAAGTCCGGCACCCATCTCGTTGCTGAATGTGCAAGCGCTCTCCCATCTTGGCCGAGCCCTTTGAGTCTTCCCCAAGAAGAATGTGGTGTCCCAAGAACCGTGCTCCTGGAAGAGTCAAACTTGACAGGCCTGCGCAGATTTGGTATATTCCTGAGAACCTGAGGCAACATGGGGAAACAGGACCGTCCGCCTTGCCAATTCTTGCGCAGCCCGCTTCCCCGTTGCTTTAGTACGGCGCCATTCCCGAGTCCGTCCTAGATGGGATCTGGCATATGATCGGCAGCGTCCAACAGAAGCCCAGCCACCGCTTCGGCCATGATCACCTCGCCCGCACCCTCGGCGTCAATACGATGCCAATCCGCGAAGCTGTGAGACAGGCGCAGCCGGAAGCCCAGAGCACTTCGCACCGATGTCGCGGCGCAAGAGCCGCCAAGCTCTTTGTCGGTGATTGCCAAGACAGCTATCGCACCATAGAAGCACCGGAGACTCGAGAGCATCGCTGGGCAGGCGTCGACACAATATTCCTGTTCTAGAAGGAGGCTAAGTGAGCGTGGATATCAAGAGCAAAGAACAAGTAGTACGGAGCAACTGCCGAGGCTGTCACGGCGGTTGTGGCGTGCTGGTTCATGTTAGAGACGGTGTCATCACCAAGCTTGAGGGTGACCCTGACTTCCCCACCAACCATGGTACCATGTGCAGTAAAGGTCTCGCTTTCAAGCAGCTTGTCTATCATCCGGACCGGCTGAAGTATCCTATGAAGAGAGCGGGGAAGAGGGGAGAAGGCAAATGGGAACGAATAACATGGGACGAAGCCCTGGACACTATAGCGAGCAAATTGCAGCAGGTAAGAAGCGACTACGGTGCTGAGTCCATCGCGTTGGGGCAGGGCACTTCCAGAGAAGGCGAAGCCTTCCTCGCCCGGTTTGCCAATCTGACGGGCACGCCCAATATCTTTGCTGCCGGGCACTTTTGCTATCTCTCCCGGGTGGGCGCCAGCTTGATCACATGTGGCAACCTACCGATTGCTGACTACGATGGTAACCCGAAGTGTGTCATGGTATGGGCAAGCAACATCATGTGGACAAACCCGGATGAGTATACTGGTGAAAACCTTGCCCGGGTACTGGCGCAAGGCACGAAATTGATTGTAGTTGACCCCAGACTGACTTATCAAGCCAGCAGAGCGGACATCTGGCTTAAACTGAGGCCCGGGACAGATGCCGCCTTAGCCCTGGGTATGGCAAATGTGATAATTGGCGAAAAGCTCTACGACCGAGAGTTTGTCCAGAAGTATGTCCATGGCTGGGACAAATTCGTTGAGCGAGTCCGTGAATATCCTCTGGACAAGGTAGAGGAAATTACCTGGGTACCAGCGGAGCAGATAAGAGAGGCAGCAAGGCTTTTCGCTCAAACAAAGCCCGCCACTATACAGTGGGGAGTGCCCATTGAGCAAGGCATCAATTGCATCGACGCCGACCGTCTTCTGATTGACTTGGTGGCTATCACCGGTAACCTCGATGTACCCGGGGGAGCGGTCTTATTCCGACCTCCAAAAGGACAAACGATTAGCGAATTCACCTACCACAGGAACCTTGCTCCTGAACAGAAGGCGAAGTATCTGGGCGGGGCGAAATACAAGCTTGCCGCCATGATTGGACTGGTACCCGAAAAGATGGTCTGGGATGCCATCCTTACTGGTGAGCCTTATCCCATCAGGGCAATAATGATTCACGGTTCTAACCCGGTGGTCACTAGAGCCAATGCCAGGGAAGCGTATAGGGCACTCAGTCAAGTTGAGTTTCTGGAAGTGGGTGATTTCTTCCTGACGCCCACCGCCGAACTGGCTGATATTGTTCTCCCCGTATCCACCTGGTTGGAGGCGGATTATACTGGTGGGTTCTTCTTCCGCCACGGGTATCTGTTCCCCAGGCGGAAGATCGTGCAGATTGGTGAATGCAAGTCTGACTTTGAGATATTCAATGAGTTGGGCAGACGGATGGGGGAGAAGGAGTGGGGCGCCACTTATTTGGAGGACCTTGATACTATACTGAGTCCCAGCGGCCGAAAGTGGGCGGATGTTAGGAACGTACCATATCTAAGGAGCGACGTGGAGTACCGCAGGCATGAGAAAAGAGGCTTCTCCACCCCTACGAAGAAGTTTGAGCTCTACTGCACAACATTCGAAAAGTGGGGCTATGACCCACTGCCGCAATATAGGGAAGTGCCCGAGAGCCCGGTAAGCAAACCGGAGGTGGCAAAGGAGTATCCTTACATCCTGATGGCCGGGCAGAGGACGCCTGTCTTCTTCCATTCCGAGCACCGGATGATACCCTGGCTGCGTGAGCTTCACCCCGACCCCATCGCGGAAATACACCCCCAGGTGGCGGAAAAACATGGGATCGAGGGAGGCGATTGGATCTATATTGAGAGTCCCAGAGGAAGGATTAAACACCGGGCATGGGTTACCCCGACCATTGACCCCAGATTGGTGGCCATTCAGCATGGCTGGTGGTTCCCCGAGCAAAAAGACCCGGGACATGGTTGGGATCAGTCTAACAGCAACATCCTTACTGATAACGACCCTGAGACCTACGATGTGTCTATGGGCGCAAGCAATCTGAGAGTCATGTTGTGCAAGATCTACCCAGTAGCAGAAGAGGGGGCACACTAGAATGGCAAACCAACGCAAACGTATGACCGTTACGGAGAATTGCATGGGCTGCCTGGCGTGTGAAGTAGCGTGCAAACAGGAGCACAATCTGCCGGTAGGTCCCAGATGGATAAGGGTCTTCCCTGACGTGAGGAATATAGACGGCAGGTGGCGCTTCAATTATCTTGTAACCGAGTGCGTGCATGCGGCGCCAGGTCCGTGCCAGGTCGCCTGCCCGGCCGAGATGAATGCCTGGAAATACGTAAACCTTGCCTTGCTGGGCAAGTTCAAGGAAGCGCTTGAAGTGATAAGGCAAACCACACCTTTTGCCGGAGTCCTCGGTAGTGTCTGCACTCGCCCCTGCGAATCAAAGTGCGAACGAGGGAAAGTTGACACACCGGTGGGCATTCGCTCCCTCAAGTACTTCGTGGCTGATCATGAAATGCGGGCTGGTAGAAAACAGGCAACTCCGGCCAAACAGACAAATGGTAGCCAAGTGGCTATGATCGGCTCTGGCCCAGCTGGCTTGTCCTGTGCTTATGACCTGGCCAGGCAGGGTTACCCGGTCACCGTGTTCGAGTCTCGGTCACAGGCTGGTGGTCTGTTACGCTATGGTATTCCCGAATTCAGGCTACCCAGGGACATAGTGGATAGTGAGATAAGCCATATCGAAGAGTTAGGGGTAGATATCAAGACAAATACTCCAGTGAAAAACCTGAAGGATATCTTCAATCAAGGGTTCAAGGCGATATTCTTAGGCACTGGTTGCCCAACAAGCCTGAAGCTGAATGTCCCGAACGAAGATGCCGAAGGTGTAATCTATGCCCTCGAGTTCTTAGACCGAGTAAACTCTGGAGGGAGTGTCAGTCTAGGCAACCGGGTGGCGGTTATTGGCGGTGGTGCCGCCGCTATCGACGTGGCCAGGGTTTGCGTACGTCGTGGGGCCAAAGAAGTCCATCTTGTATGTTTAGAGAGTAGGGATCTAGACTGTAAGGACAGGATGCTTGCGCAAGCCTGCGAGATCGAGGAGGCGGAGAAAGAAGGAGTAGTTATCCATCCTTCCTTAGGTCCGAAGAGAATTCAAACCAAGAACGGAAAAGTTGCCGGCTTAGAGACTGTTATTTGCACTTCTGTTCGGGAGGCCGATGGCACTTTCGCTCCAAAGTATGCTCAAGGTCCAACCCCTACTGTAGAAGCAGATACATTAGTAGTTGCCATTGGGCAAGAAGCGGAAGCGGCGGCTTTCAAAGAGGTAGACAAGGACCTGGCAGAGACCATCAGAGTAGATGGGTTCACGCTGAACACGAATATTGAAGGCGTCTTCGCAGGCGGTGATGTCGTGTCTGGTCCGAGTGATGTCATCGGGGCCATCGCCGCGGGTAAGAAAGCAGCCATTTCTATTGAGCGCTACCTCAGCGGTATGGATCTGAAGGAAGGCAGGTCAATAGAGTTTAGACTGTTGAACGGGGCACCACTAGAGGCAGTCTCCGTGGAAAGGGTTGTGGATATCCCCGATGAAGAAGTAGCTATTGCCGAAGCCATGCGTTGCTTTACCTGCGGTACGTGCGGAGAGGCACTTGAGCAAGGATTCCAGACGGCTTGTGCTAGTGCTTGTCCCGCTCACTGCATCTATTTTCGGGATCTGTGGGAGATTACTCCCAGAACCGGCACATATACGCTGGCTAAGGAATCACCCTGATGCTGGCCAAGATTGTGCTACAAGCGTGTCTGTAGCGATTGTGTGGATCTCAAACGGTGATGCTGAACTCAGACAAGCGACGCCTTCTCTGCCAAAGAGGTCACTCAAATCACGGCGATACCTTCTGTCTATAGTGGGTGAGACAGCCTGACCTCATGAAGATCATCGGCGAAAGGATCAACGACAGCCGGGCCCAGGTGAAACGGGCGGTGTCCGAGCGTGATGTAGCCTTCATCCGGAGACTGGCACAACGGCAGGTAGAGGCGGGGGCCGACTGGTTGGACGTCAGCGCCGGCGCGTCTCCGCAGCAGGAACCGGACGATCTGGTCTGGTTGGTGCAGACGGTCCAGGAGGCTGTCGATGTGCCGTTGTGCCTGGACAGCGCAAACCCTCGGGCGTTGGCAGCAGCCATCAAAGAAGTTCGACAGACGCCTCTCATCAACTCCATCAGCGGCGAACAGATGCGTCTGGATGGTATCCTGCCTCTGGTGCGAGAGAGTGGCTGCGGGGTCATCGCGCTGGCGATGGACGACAAGGGTGTCCCATCAGGTGTGGAGGATCGGCTGACGGCCATCAGGCCGGTGGTCGATGAGCTCCGGCGCGCCGGACTCCCCGATGAGCGAGTATTTGTAGATCCCCTGGTGATGGCTATCGCGGCCAACACCGAAAGCGGACAGATCGCGCTGGATGCAATACGAGCTGTGCGCGCGGAGTTCCCCGATGCCCACCTTTGTTCCGGGCTGAGCAACATATCCTTTGGGCTACCTGTCCGCACGCTCATTAACCGGGCATTCTTGACGCTGGCCTTGGCAGCCGGCCTCGACACAGCTATCCTGGACCCGCTGGACCGCGAACTGCGCAAGGCGTTGCTGGCAGCCGAGGTCGTGTTGGGGCGCGACCGCTATTGCCTCAACTATACACGTGCCTATCGGGCCGGGGAGTTGAATGGCCCGGGCGCGAAGGCCCGTCACAAGTGAACGCAGCATTAGACTGACGTGCCCTATTGATGGGGCGCAAGAGTTCTAGATCGCATCTGTAAAAGGAGGACGGTATGGATTGACGTGCCCTATTGGTTGGAGGTAATAGCCCAAGCTCTGTCATTGAGAGGAGGACACTATGTCAAAGAAACTGGTCAATGCTATTGCTGATATGAGGGAGCAAGAAGCCCTCAAACTAGCCAAAGAGATGGTGGAAGGCGGTTCAGACCCCATGGCGATCCTAGATGCAGCCAGGAAGGCCATGGACACCGTCGGCAAGCGGTATGAGGAGGGCACCTACTTTCTGCCCGAACTGATATTGGCTGGCGTGATGCTGGAGCAGATCGCGGAGATGGTCAAGCCCGATCTGACCAAGGCGCCGGAGATCGAGCGCCACGGCAAGGTCGTTATCGGCACCGTCGAAGGGGACATCCACGACATCGGCAAG
>JAUVVE010000021.1 GCA_030604795.1 Dehalococcoidia bacterium
AGAGCTCTTGGAGAGTGGGTGAGGGACCCTACCGAGATAAGGTCGACACCGGTCTCGGCGACGGCTCGAACTTTGTCCAAGGTTATACCTCCGGAGGCTTCGATTATAGCACGACCTTTGACTAACTTAACGGCCCGACGCATATCCTCCAGATTCATATTATCCAGCATGATAACATCGGCACCGGCATCGGCAGCCTCTACAGCTTCCTGTGGCGTCTAGACATCTATCTCAATTCTCAACGTGTTGGTGGTCTCTTGGCGGGCTCTGGTTATGATTCCTTTCATATTAGACTCTTGGCTGCGAAGCGCTACTAGGTGGTTGTCCTTAATCAGAATGCCATCTCCCAGGTGCATGCGGTGATTCTTGCCGCCGCCGACTGCAACAGCGTACTTCTCCAGTGCTCTTAGACCTGGTGTGGTTTTTCTGGTATCGGTGATTTGGACAGACAAGCCTTTGACCGCTTCGACGTAACGGGCTGTCTCTGAAGCGATGCCGCTGAGGTGCTGCAGGAAATTCAAGGCAACTCGCTCGGCTTTTAAGATGCTGGCGCACTTGCCCTCTATCCTGGCTATCACATTCTTGGGCCTGACTTCAAGCCCATCGTCGACGAGGATATCCACCTTTAGTTGAGGGTCGACTTTGAGGAAGACTTGTTTGGCGACTTCAGTCCCGGCTATGACTCCTTTTGCCTTGGCTGTGATTGAGGCTTTCCCTTGCTGGTCGTCAGTCACCAGCGCTTCGGTGGTAACATCTCCCTGGCCGAGGTCTTCGGCCAGAGCCTGGTCTATGAGCTGTCCAACTTGTGGAGTGTTTGGCATTTTCATTTGCCTATTCTGATTCTACCAGACATGAGGCGAATTATAAATTGCAGGTACCCTCTCGACCCTTTCGAGATTGGCATGGGCCTGTGAGTTCAGGCTTCATCGGAGGTTATTGGGATAACTGGCCTCGCTGTATCCAGTAACGGTTGCAGCATCTGAACACGGACTTGCTACCTGGTACTACTGAACGAATGGTCGCACGGACAGCTGTGCAAAATGCCCATGAACTCCTGGTCCGGTTGCCTGTGAGTATGTCAGTTATCCGTTCCAACAGGGATAGGAGCAACGGTTGAGGCAAGAATGTCTAGTGCAGCCATCTTTGGCGGCACTCTGCAGCAAAACCTGTGTTGGTGATATACTAAAGGGAGTGAGGTAAGCCTTTAGCTCAGACAACAAAGAGGTAGCGTCATGGGACTGGAGATCCGGCCTGCTAGGCCAGAGGAAATGGAGGAGTTTGGGCGTGTAGCTATGACTTCTCTAGGAAACCCCGGCGAAATGCGACCGGAGATCATAAAGGCAATTGATCCCGAGTGGACGGTTTGTGCCTTTGAAGACGGGAAGCTTGCCACCGCCTATGCGGCATGGCCTCTTACTATGAGATTCAACGGCAACGGGGTCTCCGTTGCTGGGGTGACGCATGTGGGCACGTTACCCATCTATCGGCGGCGTGGCTACCTGCGCAAGGTCATTGCCAGCCATCTCGAAATCCTGCATGAGCGTGGCGAGCAGCCTATCGCTCTTCTGTTTGCTTCCCGAGCGGCTATATACCAGCGCTATGGCTACGCCGTGGTGTCTACGCGGAGCTATTACAGCGTGGAACCCTGGTACTTGCAGTTCTCCATTGATCAGCCGGTTTCAGGCACCTTACGCGAGGTGGGCGATGATGAATTTGGGCTTCTGGTAGACATCTACCGGGATTTCCGAGCTGAGCGGACTGGATATATCCATCGTGCACGTCTCATGTGGGAGGCGGGAGTACTTGCTCCTTCTCCCTCCGGAAGCCTGCTGAGCAAGATCGTTTACGAGGAGTCGGGCGAGCCGCGCGGTTATGTGATTTACGTGGTGGAACCCGAGCCTGCGGCCAGCCCTGGACCAATGTTTCGTCTCACTATCCGTGATTTCGTCTGGCTCACGCCCTCCGCCTACAGGGCAATGTGGGAACACTTTGTCCATATGGATCTCGTGAGCAGGGTCGTTTGGGAACGGGCACCTAGCGACGACCCGCTGCCACATTTGCTGCTTGAACCTCGGATGCTTCGCATGACCTCAGCTGACGGGCTACTGTCTCGCATTATCGATGTGGAGAAGGCTCTTTCCGGGCGGCGCTATAGCGATGAAGGCACGTTGACCTTCGAAATCCTCGATGACTTATGTTCATGGAACAGTCGCCGGTGGAAACTGGAAGCTTCTGCTGCGGAAGCCTCCGTCGGCCCCACCAGCGACACGCCCCAACTGGTGATGCGAATCAGTACACTGGCTATGCTCGTGTTTGGCCAGATCAATGCTAGTGAAGCAGCTCGCATGGGGCGTCTTGACGTCCTCGACCGTGGTGCTCTGTCTTCCTGGGACAAGGTAATGCGTACCGCACATCGACCTTCTTGTGCAGATCTCTTCTAAGGTGTTGACACCCGAGTGGGAAGGCGAGTGAAGGACGTATGTTCTTGGCCCTGACGTTCAAACGGCTACTTTTCTACCGCATACTCTGTGACCAGTTTTGCTGCCGTCCGCATACATCTACAAGTGAGTTGGCACGGTTGTTCTCCTGATTCTCGAGCATATCTGCCGAATTCGGCTCCGTTGTTGTGGCAAGTTGGGCTGTGCTACAATGCGGTAGAGGGCTAGGCCGGATACCCCTATGACTTGCGGCTAGCCCTTGAGGTGTTTGGAAGTGAATTTGTCGCGTCTTCTCTGCTTGATCAGACAGGTTCCTGAGTACCGGCGGTTGAAAGCCAAGTTACTTGAGCCACTGGAAGGTGAGAATAGGCTGCTGGTGCCTGACGCTGCCAGGCCTTACGTCATAGCTGCTCTCTACCAGGAGCTCAGCTTGCCCATGCTGGTAATAACTGCACAGCCCGAAAATGCCAAAAAGCTCTATGACCAGCTTCAAGCTTGGTGTCCCACTTCATTCTCACCACACTTATTCCCCGAGATTGGCCTTCTGGCCGGCGGATACTCCGCAGTCGATCCCGTCGCTGTAACGGAAAGGCTACGGACTCTTTCCGCTTTCACTCTGTGTCAGAACGCCCTTTCACAGTGCTCGAATCCTCCTTTAGTAGTGAGCTCCGCCCCGGCTGCGGCCAGCAAGACCATGGCTCGGACCGACTTTGGTGCGGCTTGCCACACCCTGGAAATAGGAATGCACGTCGACCCAGTCCAACTTGTAAGCAAGTGGCAAGCTATGGGCTATGAGTTAGAAAATACTGTAGAAGTGCCGGGAGCAATAGGTCGGCGAGGTGGTATCGTCGACATTTTCCCGCCAAATGACGAGTTCCCTTCCCGGGTGGAGTTCTTCAGCAATCAGATAGACAGCATCAGGCTCTTCGACCCAAGAACGCAGCGTTCATTGAAGTTAGTGGCCTCCGTAACAGTAACTCCGGCTAGAGAAAGTGGTCTGCACCTCGGTGCCAACACTGTCCTAGACTACTTGCCAGCCGACGCGCTGCTCGTTTCAGATGACCTTTATGAAATGGAAGCCGTCATCAGCAAAGTAAATAGCCAGGCTGAGGAAGTTCGACAGACGAGGATTGAGCATGGCGAGTCGACATCAGATTATCCCACCTCTTTCTTAGCTGGGGCAGAATTTGAGGGGCGAATCAAAAAGGTGAAGCGACGCCTGACATTGTGCGCATGGGATGTCGGCGCTGCTGATGACGTCTTTGTTCAGTCTTTGCCCTTGGGTCCAGTGCCAAGCTACGGAGGCAGACTTGAGGTCTTCTCTAAAGAATTAAAAGAGATGCTCCAGGAGAATCGCCGTATTGTCATAGTCAGCCAGCAAACGAACCGTCTCAGGGAGGTTCTACAGGAACAGGATATCTTGGCACATCCCGTTTCACAAATCGAGCAGGTGCCTCCTATGAGGTCAGCTACCTTAGTGCAGGGGTCACTGGCTGAAGGCTGGGTGATGAAAGGCATTCTCACAGTGATAACCGACAATGAGCTGTTCGGCTTCATTAAGCAGCAGCGTTTATCTAAGAAAAGGCCAATACGCCGTCATTGGTTTGTCCCGGAACTAACGTCCGGTGATTATTTGGTCCACATTGAGCATGGTATTGCCAGGTTTGCTGGCCTAACCAAGATGTTTATGGAGGGTGTTGAACGTGAATATCTTGTTCTGGAATATGCGGCCGGTGACAGACTCTATGTGCCTACCGACCAGATAGACCGTGTTAGCCGATATGTGGGTGCTGGCGATCGACCGCCAACCCTAAGTCGATTGGGAACTCAAGAATGGACACGAACGAAGCAGCGAATTAAAGAATCTGTAGCTAACATCGCTCAGGAGCTGCTGAATATCTACGCGGCAAGAGAAGTAATCCCTGGCTTGGCTTTTTCTCCCGATAGTCTGTGGCAGCAAGAATTAGAGTCATCCTTCCCATATATGGAAACCGCTGACCAGTTGGACGCTGTTGAAGCCGTTAAGGCTGACATGGAGAAGCCGAGACCGATGGATCGCCTTGTTTGCGGTGACGTCGGTTATGGCAAGACTGAAGTCGCTCTGCGGGCGGCGTTCAAGGCCGTAATGGACAATAAGCAAGTCGCCTTGCTGGTTCCGACCACGGTGCTGGCGCAGCAGCACTTTGCTACTTTTCGTGAGAGGCTGCAAGCTTTTCCGGTGAGAGTCGAAATGCTGAGCCGCTTCTGTGCCGAAAGGGAGCAGGCCAGCATAGTCCGAGGTATAGCTGCAGGCAAGGTGGATATCTGCATTGGCACGCACCGCTTGTTGCAAAAGGACGTGGCATTTAGGGACTTGGGGCTGATAATCATCGATGAGGAACAACGTTTTGGCGTGGTGCACAAAGAGCACTTCAAGAGGCTGAGGCAGGAGGTAGACGTTCTCACCCTGAGTGCTACTCCCATCCCGCGCACGCTTCACATGTCGTTGGCCGGGATTAGAGATATGAGTACCATGGAAACCCCGCCGGAGGAACGCTTACCAATAAAGACCTATGTTGGTGCCTATGACGAGGGGTTGGTGCGAGAGGCCGTACTGCGTGAGTTAGAGAGAAATGGCCAGGTCTTCTATGTTCACAACCGGGTTCATAGTATTGCCTTGGTTGCTGATAGACTACGTAGTCTGGTCCCCGAAGCCAGAATATTTGTGGCCCACGGGCAAATGCCCGAAGAGGAACTGGAGAGAATAATGGCTCAGTTTGTCAGCCATGAAAGCGATGTTCTGGTTACCACTACCATTATTGAGTCTGGCCTGGATATGCCCAACGTTAACACTCTAATCGTCGACCGCTCAGACAAGCTGGGTTTAACCCAGCTTTACCAGCTACGGGGCCGTGTTGGACGTGGTGCCAATCATGCCTATGCCTATTTCCTGTTTGACAGAGGGAAAGAACTGCCCACAGCGGCTCGAAAGCGACTCAGAACCATCTCTGAAGCGACGGAACTGGGGGCTGGATTTGGGGTTGCCATGAGGGACTTGGAGATTCGAGGAGCCGGCAACCTGTTAGGGATGGAACAGAGCGGCTATATAGCAGCCGTCGGCTTTGACCTTTATTGCCGCCTGTTGGCGGAGGCTGTGGAGAATCTGAGACAGATACGCACAAACCAGACTAGGGAGGAAACGCCGCGACCAGTGGAACCCACTGTGAACTTACCTATGACCGCCTATGTTCCAGAAGAGTACGTTTGTACCTCAAGCACCAGGCTGGACTTCTATCGGCGGCTAGCTGCTGCAGGGAAGGCGGAAGACATAGAAGACATAGCCCAGGAGCTCAAGGATAGATTCGGTGCCATGCCACAACCAGTCGAGAATCTGCTCTACATAGTGCGGATGAAACAGCTGGCTGCAGAGGCAGGGGTAGAATCTATTGTCGCGCGGGATAGGCAGATTGTTTTGCGTATTCATGACGCAAGAGAACTAGGGAGGCTAGCTCTGGCACACGATTACGGGGATGGAGTTAAAGTGGGGACTAGGCAAATAAGGCTAGATATGAAATACCTGGGTGATGGCTGGCCGGCAGTCCTGGAAGCGGTTCTTCATGAGGCGGTTACGAGTACCTGAATTGTCCAGGGGGCACCACGCCTGATGGCAACTGCTAGTCTTCTATACCGTAATCGTGGAGACAATCAATGAGGTCTTGAACGACAGCAATTCTCTCCGTATCCTCATCTGGAATTTGCAGCTTTCTCCGTGGGGTGCTGAATTCTTGTTCTATGGCTGAAATGAGCTCTGCTAAGTCGGAGGGGTCGATATTCAGGTCAGCAACAAGAGAGGCAGAGGGCTCTATTAATGTGTCCTCAACGCCAAGTTGCTCCGCAATTACCTTCTTAAGCCGCTCAAAAGTGGTTGTCACTCTTGGCTCCTCCAGGTATCAGGCTTGCTTGGTTTCCTCACTTGGCTCCTGGCCCTTTCCCTGTTGAACATGCGCATTCACCACCGCCCCTAGGACTCCGTTGACGAATTTCCGAGAGGCCTCACTGCCGAAACTCTTGGCCAACTCAACAGCTTCGTTAATGGCCACCTTCACTGGCACTCTATTATCGAACAAAACCTCAAAAATGGCAAGGCGTAGGATGTTCCTGTCGATGGTGGCTATCTGTTGTACAGGGAAAGCGGGAGCGAATCTTCGAATCATATCGTCAATATCTTGGTTGTTCTGAATGATCCCGATGACCAAGCTGCGGGCAAAGTCGGATGCTTCATCAGGCAAGGCTGTCTCCTGTAGCAAGCGAGCCACAACTTCGTCTGGACTGTGAGAGGAAGAGTCAACCTCATAAAGGGTCTTCAAGACAATAGTTCTGGCTTTCCGTCTGGGTCCAGTCATTGTGCTACTGATGCGTCAGCAAATGAATATTGCCTACACGCACCCGACGTAATCCGGCATCTTCGGCTACCTGCAGGCACCGCTGGGCCTGCAGGAACGAAGTAGTTGGCAAATCTGTCATCAGGAAATCCGGGTGAAACCCGAGAAGAGCATAAGGTATGTTGGCGTCAAGAGAAGCGATGAAGCTGGCAATATTAGAAACCTCCTCCTCATCTATGTAGCCAGGAATAAGCAAAGTACTAGCTATGAGGAAAGGTGGCGAAGGTCTCCTGTTGATATAGTCTGCCAGAAGGCGGAAGTTCTCCAGGGTTCTTTTGTTGCTTGCCCCGCAAAGCGCGATGTGCAACTCCTTACTCCAAGCCTTGAGGTCGAACTTGATACAGCCACCAGAATTGATGGAAAGCTCGGCGGCTTGCTTGAGCAGGGCTGGATGCATGGACCCATTCGTCTCCCAGCAGATGCGAAGAATGCCTCCTTTGCTCGTGTCTAGAGCCAAACGAGAGGCGCGTAAGGCATGAGGCAACTGTGGAGTCGGATCACCACCGAAATAACAGATGCAAGAGGTGGAGTTGTCAACGGCGTCAGCTAGTTCTGCGGGTTCAACCCAATTCTGCTGCCCTGCCGCAAATCGGTAGTGCCAGTTCTGACAGAAGAGGCAGTCAAAGGAGCAGCCTTGGTAGAAGACAGCTAGGTTCTTGTAACCGCGTTCGGGGCCTGCGCAATAAGCGAAGTCAGGATAACCCGAACCTGTGCCGCCAGGGCAAACCCAGTCAGCAACGCAGTTGGTGGGTAACGGGTCATAATACCAGCTCACATTGCCTTTCTCAGCGTTGGCGCCGACCAGCTTGGCGGCTGTAGATATGCGCAACCCGCAGTAGCTCCTCTTCCCCTCGGAGACTTGACATTCATTGTAACAAAGATGGCAGGGTGTGCCGTTTGGTGCCTTTGGTGGCTCTGGTGGCAGATTGAAAGGTTGTCTTGACTTCCGATGAGCCTCTTGGACGACGGGCTCCACCCTATCAAAGTTCTGGCGGATACAATCAAGACATAGGCCAAGCGATTGAGAGATGAGGATTGATTTCTTGCCGCAATACTTACATCTGGTCGCAGTCTTGAGAGGTAAGCTACGCTTCAGCATTCTCCTGTATAGCCCTGACTTGAGGTTCAGCCGTCTGATGGGGCGCAGCTACCACTCTCAAAAGGTGACAAAACTGCTACAACTTTAGCAAGCCTTGTCTGCAGGCTGGGCAACCGGGAATCATCCCCTACGCCATGTTGTTATTTCGCTAACAGTCTGGGCAGTGCTGACATTGAAAGTCTGCGCTCCCGGGCTAGTCCGCTTGATCAACTTGGTCAGCACCTCGCCCGGACCCAACTCAAAGAAGGTAGTCACGCCGCTGGCGATCATGTTCTCGACGCTCTGCTGCCACTTAATGGAATGAACGATCTGGCTAACCAGTTCCTCCTTTATTGCTTCGAGGTCGGTCAGAGGCTGAGCGGTGATATTGGCCACAACCGGCACTGATGGTTTGTTGAACGTAAACCCTGAAATGGCATTTCGTAGCCGTCCGAGAACTGGCTCCATCAACGAAGAATAGAAAGGGCCACTTGCCTTGAGGGGAATGAGCCGCCGGGCGCCCTTCAGCTGCAGGAGTCTTCTAGCTTTGGTCAAGCTCTCCTGGGTACCGCTGATGGTAATCTGGTCGGGAGCGTCAACATGAGCGATCTCAGCGCCTGCGGAGACGCAAACGTCTCTGACAGTCTCTATGTCCAGACCGGTCATTGATAACATCCCCCCGGGCGTTCTCTGACCAGCCTCGTTCATTAAACGGCCTCGCTCACGCACCAGACGCACTGCGTCAGACAAGCTGAGGGCGTCAGCAACCACCAAGGCCGAATAGGCGCCTATGCCATGCCCAGCAACAAAGGTGGGGGATGG
>JAUVVE010000138.1 GCA_030604795.1 Dehalococcoidia bacterium
GCCGACATGAGCCACCCCGTAAAAGGGGAGAAGATGATGCTCACACATGGAATAAAAGGAGATATCCTTTAGTATCACCATTTCGTGGTGTCCCTCTTCAAAGCCCACGGCCAATTCTGCCTTAGCGTCCATATCTAAGCCTGAAAAAAGCTCAGCGTACATCTCGGCGATGCGCTGCGGCGTGCCTACTAGGCCTTGTCTTCGAGAGTTGTCGCCAATAGCCTCAATTATGGAAAGTGCTGCCGTTTCAATCTTCGCCTGGTCAATCACCTTGTGCCTCCTTTTTCGGCAACTATCCGCTAGCGCCTACCATAGGTCTCACGATCCAGCAATCGGACCGATTGTCTATCCGTGGTTGCATAAAGCTCTGCTCCGAGGTAAAGTGCCGGACTGAGTTTAGTCAAATCGAGTACACCCTCGTCAGTGAAGGCATTATCGGCAAAATGGACGGCGACGATTTCGCCGACTACCCAGACGTGGTCACCATAGGTCTTGTTGTCCACAACCTTGCATTCGTAGGCAGCATAAGCATCTTTCAATACCGGCACGCTTGTCTTCAGTGGCCGTTCTTCGGGGATAGCGAATCTCTGAAACTTGTCTATTTCTCCCCCGCCGCTGCCGCCAACCGAGGCGACAAGCTCAGCAGCTTCAAAAGGCAGAAAGTTGATGCCGAACTCACTGCTCTGCAAAATAAGCCGGTAAGTAAATCTCTTGGTGGCTATAGATACGCCGTAGAGAGGCGGTTCGCGAGAAACGGAACTGTGCCAGGCTACTGCCATGGCGTTCTTCTTTCCTCCAGCGCTGGCTGTAACTATGGCTGCTACCTTGGGGTAATGCTGATAGAAGTTGCCAATGCTTTCTACGCTTGTTCTCGACATGACCAGTCCTCCTCCACTCTTGGCTCAGCTTGAAGTTGGGAACGTTAGGCCCAGCCTAGGGCGTGCTCAACTATCTTGACGTCGGCGGGTAGCTCTGGGAAAGGCTCAACGAACTTTGAGGGAAGGTCAGGGTCTTTTAGTCCTGTGCCAGTGATGAGGCAGACCACCCTTCTGGCCGAGAGATTCAGCCCTTGCTTGCTCGTCTTTATGAGCCCGGCCACGGAGGCAGCTGAGGCTGGCTCGCCAAAAACACCCTCCTTACTTGCCAGAAGCCTGTAGGCGGCCAAGATCTCGTCGTCGGTGACACAGTCGATGATGCCACCTGACTGGTCTCGGGCACTTATTGCTCCCTGCCAGCTAGCTGGATTACCAATGCGAATCGCTGTCGCCACGGTTTTGGGCTTTTTGACAATTCTGCCCTTAACGATGGGCGCTGCCCCTTCGGCTTGGAAGCCCATCATCTTGGGCGTTTGGCTTGCCTTGCCAGCTCGTTTGTATTCGACAAATCCTTTCCAGTACGCAGTGATATTGCCGGCATTCCCCACGGGGATAAAGAAATAGTCGGGGGCATCGCCCAAATCGTCTACAATCTCAAAAGCTGCCGTCTTCTGACCCTCGATGCGGTGCGGGTTTATCGAATTAACCAGCGTGACCGGATGTTTCTCAGTCAGGCTGCGCACAATTTGCAGAGCTTGGTCGAAATTACCTTGTATAGTGATAATCTTGGCTCCATAAGCGATAGCTTGAGCTAGCTTGCCCAGGGCGATGTTTCCCTTTGGCACGATGACGACGGCATTCACGCCAAAACGGGCTGCGTAAGCGGCCGCTGAAGCGCTGGTATTTCCGGTAGAAGCACAGATTACGCTGGAGCTCCCATTCTCGACAGCCTTGGCCATGGCCACCACCATACCGCGGTCTTTGAAAGAGCCCGTGGGATTGCAGCCCTCAAGCTTGAAATAGAGCTCGCCGCAGCCTAGTTCGCTTTCTAGAGTGATGGACCTGACCAGAGGGGTATCTCCTTCGCCAAGAGTTGTCACAGGCGTAGCTTGGGTAATCGGAAGGAAGTCACGATATCTAATTAGAACGCCATGCCCCATTGCCTTCTCTCTAGGTTTCCACCCTAACGAAGTTGCTGATTTCTTCAACGACTGACAGACGCTCGGTTTCTCTGAGAGCTCGCTGAACTGCCTGCTCTTTGGCTGGATGGGTCATTATCACGATCTCAGCAGTCTGGGTGGACGGGTCAGTCTCTTTCTGAATGACAGAGGAAATGCTAATGGAGTGGTCGCCCAAGATCTTAGAAATCTGTGCTAAAACTCCTGGACGGTCGGCCACAGTCATTCTCACATAGCATCGTGTCTCAACCTCGGCCATGGGCTTGACTGCCTGTCCGCTGGCGAAAGGTGGTTTGGTAGCGATGCTCGTCTTGCGGCTGATGTTTTGGGCGATGTTTATGATGTCAGCGACTACCGCACTTGAAGTTGCCGATGGACCGGCACCTTCACCATAAAAGATAACGTTGCCTACCAAGTCTCCCTCGACGTGAATGGCGTTGTAAATACCATCCACCTTGGCCAGCAAGGAGTCCTCAGGAATAAATACAGGGTGAACGCGGGCTTCGACAAAGTCACCAGCTTGTTTGGCGATAGCCAGAAGCTTTATGGCGTAGCCCAGTTCTCTGGCGTAGCGAAAATCACGCGCTTGGAGCCGCGAAATCCCCTCATGATATACGTTTTCAGGGCCAACCTCGATGCCGAAAGCAAGAGTCGCAAGAATAGCCAGCTTATAGGCAGCATCGACTCCGTCTATATCCTTGGTCGGGTCTGCTTCAGCATAGCCTAACTCTTGAGCTTGCTGCAAAGCAACAGAGAAGTCCAGTCCCTCCTTGGCCATCCTGGTCAAGATGTAATTAGTAGTGCCGTTGAGGATTGCATAGATGGCCGAGATATCATTAGCCGCTAGGTCCTCTTGGAAGGGAGCAATCAGAGGTATGCCACCGCCGACGCTGGCCTCGTAGCGAAGGGCTACCTGATGCTTTCCAGCCACAGTCACAAGGTCGCTCCAGTGCTTTGCCATAACCTCTTTATTGGCGGTGACAACGTGCTTGCCACGAGTGAGTGCCTCTCGTATATATTCGAAGGCAGGATGTTCACCGCCGATAAGTTCAAC
>JAUVVE010000004.1 GCA_030604795.1 Dehalococcoidia bacterium
TCAAAAGTAGACACCACAGCCGAACCAACTGCTCCATCGCAGTGCGAGGCCAGAAAAGCCTCAGACGGGTTGGCCACCTCTATCAAGCCTCCTCCGCTCATCTCAAAAACTCCCACTTCATTCGTGGCGCCAAAACGATTCTTGGCACTCCGCAATATGCGATAACTACTGAAGGTTTCACCCTCGAGATAAAGGACCACGTCGACAATGTGCTCCAGCACCCTGGGGCCAGCGATAGCCCCGTCTTTGGTTACATGTCCGGCAATAAGAACTGGGATACCAGTCTGTTTCGCCCAGCGCATAAGCCTCAGAGTGCACTCGCGTATTTGGGTAATACTACCTGGCGCCCCACCCAGGGCCTCGAGGTGAATAGTCTGGATAGAATCGATAACGACGAAATTGGCTGATGATTCGCCTAATCGCCCAAGGATGATCTCCAGATTAGTCTCGGGAAGGATGAAAAGCCTGTCGCCACCTATGCCTAGGCGTTCTGACCTCAGCTTGATCTGCTGGGACGACTCCTCACCAGACACATACACTACCGTGCCTCCCCCGTCAGCCACGGCCGAGGACGCCTGAAGCAGCAGAGTAGACTTCCCGATACCAGGGTCACCGCCAACGAGCACCAGAGACCCACGCACTAAGCCACCACCCAGAACCCGATTAAGCTCAGCCAAAGGCAAGACAAGCCTGGGTGACGTTTCAGTTCTCAGCTGGGAAAGCTCCCGAGGGGTGTTCTCCTCAGAGTACAGCCATGTAGCTCGAGGGCCAGGAGCAGTGACAACAGTCTCCACGAAGCTATTCCACTCCTGGCAGCCAGGGCAGCGTCCCAGCCACTTCGGGCTTGCTTTGCCGCATTGCTGACAGACAAAAACGGTCTTGGGCTTAGACCTGTTCAAGTTATCAGACCTCTAACCGCCCTGCATTCCGCGTGATAGGTAACCGGTGCAATGTCACCACCAAGAAGTCGCTGAGAAAGCGGTTCAAGTACTAGAAAGGGCGGAGTCTTGCTGCTCTACGCTTCATTCCGCCCTAAGAAGAGATGGTCTATTGTGAATCTAGATTCACGAGGCGCAACTAACCTTATGCTTTCTCCTCCCCTGACAGGGCTCCAGCAGCAGCTCGAATCACGATATTCTCACCGTCACAATCCACCTTCACCGTATCCCCAGATTGGAACTCGCCACCCAGCAAAGCTTCAGAAAGCTTATCCTCAACCTCAGTCTGGATCACTCGACGCAAAGGCCGCGCTCCAAAGATGGGGTCGTAACCCTTTTCACCCAGCAAGTCCCTCGCAGCCTCGGTGACTTCCAGTTTGATGTTCTTTTCACCCAACGACTTGACCACTTCGCTGAGCATCAAATCAACAATCTGACGTATTTGCTCTTTGCTGAGGGAATGGAAAACGACGGTGCCGTCAATGCGGTTGAGAAACTCGGGACGAAAGGTCTTCTTCAACTCCCCGAGCACTTTGTCCTTCATTTTCTCATACTGAACTTCGCGGCTCTTTTCCTCATCGCCCTGAGCCGTAAAACCCAGAGTCATATCACGTTTTATGAGTTCAGCACCGACGTTGCTGGTCATAACCAAGATACTGTTACGGAAGTCAACCCGGCGCCCTTTAGCATCGGTCAGATGACCATCATCAAAAATCTGGAGCAGTATATTGAAGACGTCAGGATGTGCCTTCTCAATCTCGTCAAAGAGTATGACACAGTAGGAATTCCGCCTCACCGCCTCGGTCAATTGCCCTCCCTCATCATAACCAACATACCCCGGGGGAGCGCCCACCAGCCGAGCCACGCTGTGCCGCTCCATGAATTCAGACATATCGAGCCGGACCATACTATCCTCGCTGCCGAACATAAACTCGGCCAGGGCCCTCACCAATTCAGTCTTGCCCACACCCGTCGGTCCGAGGAAAATAAAACAACCTATGGGATGACGAATTTCCTTCAAGCCGGCACGGGCGCGTCTCACCGCCTTAGCCACAGTGACTATGGCCTCATCTTGGCCAATAATTCGACCGTGCAACGCCTCTTCCATCTGGAGAAGGCGACTGGATTCGTCAGCGGTCAAGCGTACCACAGGGATTCCGGTCCACATGCTAACCACCTCAGCTATATCCTCCTCGACTACCGTCGGCTTCTCCTGCTTCTGCTTGTCTTGCCACTTCTGCTCCATGATACTGATCTTCTCCATCAACTGGACTTCCCGGTCACGCAGCTCCGCACCATACTCGTACTCTTTAGCAGAAATAGCAGTATCTTTGTCCTTGCGGACAGTTTCCAGTGCTCGCCGAGCTTCAGCCAAACCCATGGGCACCGCTCCGCGCTTGATGCGCACGCGTGAAGAAGCCTCATCCATCAAGTCAATAGCCTTGTCGGGCAAGAACCGGTCTGGTATATACCTGGCTCCAAGAGAGGTGGCAGCCTGCAAAGCCTCGTCACTTATGATTAGGCGGTGATGCTCTTCATAGCGTTCCTTGATCCCTCTCAGAACCTCCAGAGTCTCCTCCACAGTCGGTTCCGCCACCGTCACCGGCTGAAAGCGACGTTCCAGCGCAGCATCTTTCTCAATATGCTTGCGATAATCATCCAAGGTCGTGGCGCCAATACACTGGATCTCACCGCGCGCCAACGACGGCTTCAGAATATTCGAAGCGTCAACAGCGCCCTCGGCTGCGCCAGCGCCAACAATGGTATGCAGCTCATCAACAAAAATCACGCAGTTGCCAGCGTTTTTTATCTCCTCAATGACCTTCTTCAGTCTCTCCTCAAATTCACCACGATATTTTGTGCCAGCTACCAGCGAGCCAATATCCAACGTCACCAGTCTCTTGCCCTGTAATGTCTCGGGAACATCACCTGCCACAATCCTGTGTGCCAGGCCCTCAACAATCGCCGTTTTGCCGACACCCGGTTGGCCCACAAGCGCTGGATTGTTCTTGGTGCGACGGCTAAGAATCTGAACAACCCGCTCAATCTCCTTATCGCGGTTGACGATAGGGTCAAGCTTGCCAGCTTGCGCCGCGTTGGTCAGGTCGATGCCAAGCTGGTCTAGCACTGGTGTCCGAGCAGTACCGCGAGCAGCACCGCGCGCCTGAGACGCGCCCTGGCTAAGAAGATTGGTGATCTCGGCCTGTGCCCGCTCCGGTGTAATGCCAAAACTGTCCAATACACCGACAGCTGCTCCCTCGCGCTCACGCAACAAGCCCAACAGAAGATGCTCAGTGCCTATGTAACTATGGTTCATACGGCGGGCCTCATCCACCGCAAGCTCAATGACCCTCTTTGCCCGAGGAGTGAGCCCGACTTCACCGATGCTGGACCGCTCCCCCCTCCCCACTACAAACTCCACCGCCGCCCGTATCTTGCCTGGCGCCACACCCAAATTGGCCAAGACCTTGGCAGCTACTCCTTCCTCTTCAGCTATCAAGCCCAACAGGATATGCTCAGTATCAATGTAGTTGTGCCCAAAGCGTTGCGCTTCTTCCTGAGCTCGGGTCAGACATCGTCGAGCGCGTTCGGAGAATTTCTCAAACCTGTTAGCCATGTTTGCCCTTGGTCGGTTAGTTCGTCCGCCAGCCTCAGCCCACCCCGTCCATCAACATTATAAGGCGTCTGGGTTGCTTAGTCAAAACACCCACGAACCCTCAGGCGCTCTACGGTGCAAAAAGCCTGGTTCCACCAGGCTCCGAGAAACCTCTGGCAGTGGCCTATTTTCCCAAGGAGTTGCCCCCCAAGTATCGTCTGCGCTGAGGCGTTTCACTTCCGTGTTCGGGATGGGAACGGGTGGTTCCACCTCGCTCTAACCACCAGAGGATCCGACTCTAATAACACAATAGCCTGTAATAAATATACAGCGAAGAAGGCTTTTTGTCAAACGGGCTCTATACTTGACGTTCATGGTTACCCATGCTACTCTTGAAGCTTAGAGGCCTAGATTCTTGCCTCAGCGAGGTGACAAAGATGAATTACGGGCGTGAATTGCTCAAGGGTAGCACCGATTCCTTACTCCTTTGCCTGATTAGTCATCAGCCGATGTACGGCTACCAGATCATAAAGGAACTGAAAGGAAGGAGTCACGGTTACTTCCAGTTCAAGGAAGGTACACTCTATCCAGCTCTTCATCGTTTAGAGAAAGCCGGGCTTGTTCAGGGCAGATGGCAAAAGCTACCCGCCGGTCAGGAGAGGCGCTACTATCAGCTCACACAGAAGGGCGAGAAAGCACTGGCGGAGAGATTAGCGGTATGGCAAGATTTCTCAACAGCCGTGGACCTGATTATGCAGCCGGCAAGCGGTTGATAAGGCAATGACGGTCAAGTCGAATTACCTCGACGACCTCAAGAACCACCTGAGACTTGATCCCACAATCCAAACTGATGTGGTGCGAGAGCTTGGTGCGCACCTCGAAGACAGAAGCCAGGAGTTAAGCGAATCCGGGCTCTCTGAAGAAGAGGCAACGGCCACCGCGGTAGAGCTTCTGGGTTCTCCCCGACTCGTCGCCAAGCAAATGTACGAGGTGTACAGCCAGGGTCGCTGGCCGCACGCCCTCTTCGCCGCTTTGCCTCATTTCCTGATTGCCTCACTCTTCGCCTTACATTGCTGGCACAGCACCGGTTGGTTATCAGCCACCTTAGTCGCAGTTATCTGCGTTGTCATCTACGGCTGGTGTCACGGCAAACCCGCTTGGCTTTTCCCCTGGTTGGGTTACTGTCTGTGTCCGGTAGTAGCTGTCGGTACGCTGTTGATTTACTTGCCGGGCGGCTGGGCTTGGCTTGCGGCTGCCGCCTACGCCCCACTGGTCCTGTTCATCTTGATCTCTGTGACCAAGCAAACGGTGAAGCGGGACTGGCTGTTTGCATCACTGATGTTGCTTCCTATTCCTATGGTCCTGGGCTGGATACTGGCACTCGGAATTGGGGAAAGGCTTCTGTCGTACGAACAGCTTTACAACGCTGCTCCATGGATTGCTCTGAGTTTTGCAGTGCTGGCAGTGACTGCCGCAACTTTCATCCGTATCAGGCAACGCTGGGCCAAGGCCGGAGCTTTGATAATCCTTGAGATTCTGGCTCTGATGATAGCAGCATGGGCTGGGAAGAATGCCGTCAGCTTCTGGGTCTGGCTGCTTCTGATTCTACTGTCTTTGTCTCTTCTGCTCAGCCCGGCGCTACTGGAACAGCGGGACAAGAAAAAGCTAAGCAAGGAATCGTCAAAGCTGACGGGGTAAGCCAGCTCTGTGCCTTCGCCGTAATCAAACCAACCAAACCAAAGGCAGAGAACTGAAAACGGGGGGAACCGTTACTGATTCCAAACTCCTTTTTTCGTCTGCCTAGCTTCTTTCTCCAACGCCTCTAAATAGACTTGATACTTGACGTCGGGCGTGTAAGCTTTGGCGTAGGCGTAGCCTTGCCATACCATCTTAGCATTGACAAACGTGCCGTCAACGTAGACATAGCGTAGCAGTCTCCCGTATTTATCCTTCTCTGAGGTATCCTTTTCCAGCCTAACCCGTTTGCCCTCCACCAGTTCTCTGTTTGCCTTGTTTGCTTCCAAGTAGTAGAACTCGTCTTTTTCGGGAGCATCAATACCAATGTAACGCACACGATAGCCGCCCTCAATGGCGATAGTATCGCCGTCGATGACCTGAATTACCTCAACCTCCCCCGAAGGCTCTTGGCAAGCCAACACCAGCATGACGAGGAGAAGCAACAGAATGGCAAGCTTGCTACTGCCGCCCATCCTACTTCTTGCGGCCTGACACATTGTCCGACTAGCTATGGATGCTGAGGCAACTGTGCTGACGATAGCAATCAAAGTCTTGCATCAACTGGTGGCTTGGAATACAGGTCGGCCCAGAACCGTGGCGCGAATGACACCGGCCTCGCCCACACTTCACAATGTGGTGGCGCAATGAACATGGGGCGGACAAGGAGCCGAGCACCCTCACCATAAGCTTGCCTGAGGGGACTGCCATTTCTTATGATCAATCCCCAGGTGCTCACAAGCGAGTCTAGTGGCTACTCTACCGCGAGGTGTCCGTTCCAGGAAACCCAGTTGAAGAAGGTAGGGTTCATAGACATCCATTATGGTATCCGCTTCCTCACTGATGGAAGCAGCGACAGTGTCAAGCCCAACTGGCCCACAATCAAACTTCTGGATTATAGTGTGTAGAACCTTGTGGTCTACTTCATCCAATCCGATGTGGTCTATCTCTAATTTCGAAAGTGCTTCAATGGCCACCGGTTCGGTAACTACCCCGTTTGCCATCACCTGAGCATAGTCGCGTACTCGCTTAAGCAGTCGATTAGCTACCCGTGGCGTCCCTCGAGCCCTGCAGGCAATCTGGGAGTAGCTGTCTTCCTCCACTTCCAAACCAAGAATGCTTGCTGAGCGTCTCAAGATTGTCTTGATCGCCGATTCATCGTAGAAATCAAGGCGATAGACAACCCCGAATCTGTCTCTCAAAGGTGGACTCATCAAGGCATACCGGGTAGTAGCCCCAATCAAGGTGAAGCGAGGAAGGTTCAAGCGCAGGTTTCTGGCTCCTGGGCCCTTACCAAGAATTATATCTATGGCATAGTCTTCCATTGCCGGATAGAGAATCTCTTCCACAACGCGACTGAGTCGGTGCATCTCGTCGAGGAAAAGAGCATCGCCTTTTCGCAAGTTGGTCAAGATAGCTGCCAAGTCGCCCGGACGCTCTATTGCCGGGCCTGAGCTGACTTTGATGTTCACTCCCATTTCAGCGGTGATAATATGAGCTAATGTGGTTTTTCCCAGACCGGGTGGCCCATAGAGAAGAATATGGTCCAGTGGCTCGCCTCGCTTCTGGGCAGCGGCAATAGCTATCTTGAGGTTACCCTTGACCTTCTCCTGCCCGACAAAATCAGTCAAACGCTTCGGCCGAAGGTTTGTATCCAAGGAAATATCCTCAGTACTAGGCTTGCCTGATATTATCCGTGCCGCTGCTTCGCCCTCTCGCATGGCTGAGAAACCAACCAGGATGTGTTGAAATTATATCACATCCCAGCGTTACCGAAGCAAAGCTCAGAGGAACGACCCTATTACTACAAGAATCCTCACTATGTAGTGAGGATTCTTACGACTTGAAACCTGACCTAGATGGAGTTTCAGTTTTGACTGGCTTCAGTTCAAGTGAGCGGCTGTCCCTCCTGCAACGCTGAACCGTCTACCTGTGAGGTTTCCGCTTCAGTGCCCTCAGCCGGGGATGGGACTATTTCAGTCTCCTCCGCCAGGGACGCAGCCGGTTCAGCTTCCTCGGTCGAGGGTGAAGCCAGTTCAAGCTTCTGACCAGGGGATGCAGCCAACTCACCCTCCTCAAGCGAGGCCTCAAGCGAGGCCTCAAGCGAGGCCGCAACCGGTTCAGCTTCCTCGGTCAAAGCTGAAGCCAGTTCAAGCTCCTGGGCCAAGGATGCAGCTAGCTCACCCTCCTCAGTCAAGGATAAAGCGGGCGCAGTCTCCTCAACCAAGGGCAAAGCCTGGGATGGGATAAGTTTGCCGATAATTACATTCTCCTTAAGCCCGAGAAGTCTGTCAGTTTTTCCCCAGATTGACGCCTCGGTAAGCACCCTAGTCGTCTCTTGGAAAGAAGCTGCAGACAGCCAACTGCTTGTATTCAACGAACCCCGGGTAATTCCGAGGAGGACAGTCTGGGCAGTAGCTGGTTCGCCTCCTTCAGCTAGCACCTTGGCGTTTATGCCCTCGTAGTCAAAGCGGTCGATTAGGTCACCAGATAGAAGATCGGTGTCCCCCGGATATTCAACGCGCACTCGCCTGAGCATCTGGCGGGCGATAATCTCAATGTGTTTGTCGTTAATATTGACCCCCTGAGACCGATAGACTTTTTGCACTTCTTCAACTAGGTATCGCTGTACAGCGTCCCTTCCCATAATACGCAGGATGTCTTGCGGGTCAATGGCGCCATCAATCACCTGATCCCCAGCTTTCACCGCGTCGCCTGATTTAACGCGAATGTAGCTCCCTAGAGGGACACTGTACTCTCTCTCTTCCTTCACCTCCCATCGGATGTAGAGGTGTCCGTCCTCAATGACCACATTGCCGGCAACTCTAGCCACCACCGGATACTCCTCAACCACTGCGGGTCGCTGGTCCTCAGCTGACTCTTCAGGCAAGGAGGGTACCGAAGCCACAAGTCTCGCTCCAGCCTCAACCCATTCCCCATCGCCTACGATCAACTCAGCTTCTGGCAGCAGTGCGTGTTCATCCAGATACGATTCAGAACTAGTGATTCTAACCCTGCGTCCTTCCTGACCATCAACCACCTCGGCGATGCCATCGATTTCAGAAAGAATAGCCAGTCCCTTGGGGACTCTAGCCTCAAATAGCTCCTCTACTCGCGGCAGACCGCTAGTGATATCAGCCCCGACCACGCCGCCAGTATGGAAAGTCCGCAATGTAAGCTGAGTGCCTGGTTCTCCAATGCTCTCAGCAGCGATAATGCCTACCGCAGTACCAGTTTCCACCAGTCCTCCTCTGGCCAGGTCACGTCCGTAACAGTATTGGCAGACGCCTCGCCGGGAATGGCAGCAGAGAACCGACCTCACGTATACTTGAGTGATACCGTTGTCCATGACTCGCTGCGCCCTTTCCTCATCGATTTCCTCATTTCTCTGGACGATTATCTCACCGGTACTCTGGTCGACAACATCGACCGCTGCCAGACGCCCAATCAAACGGTCGCTGAGGGGTGGTAACAGCCCTCTGTCCTTTTTCTCGGCCAGCGAAATCCCCTCCTCGGTGCCACAGTCTACTTCCGACGTAATCAAATCCTGCGCCACATCGATAAGGCGCCGGGTAAGGTAGCCGGCATCCGAGGTCCTCAGAGCGGTGTCGGCTAAACCTTTGCGAGCACCGTGAGTAGAGATAAAATACTCCATCACGCCGAGGCCTTCGCGAAAGCTCGCTTTAATAGGGAACTCAATTATCCGTCCCGATGGGTCGGTCATCAAACCTCGCATACCAGCCATTTGCCTGATCTGTGCAATGTTTCCTTTTGCTCCTGAGGTAGCCATCATATAGACGCCCCCGTAGCGATCCAAGGATTGAGAAATCGTTTCCGTGATTCTGTCTGTAGTCTCTGTCCAGACCTCGATGGTACTGTTATAGCGCTCATCCTCAGTTATCAGTCCTTGGTTGAACTGTCTCTCGATAACAGCGACTTTCTCGTCACCCTGTTCAAGGAGCTTCGCCTTGTTGCGTGGCACCTCAATGTCTTTCGCGGCAATAGTCGTCCCCGACTTGGTGGCATACTCGAAGCCGAGCCGCTTAAGATTGTCAACCATGGCAACAGTAGGAGCGGTACCAAGCAAACGATAGCAGTCTGACACCAGACGTTTCAAAGCGGCTTTATCCACAGCTTGATCACAATACCCGAATTCAGCCGGCAGAACATCGTTGAATAGAATCCGGCCGACGCTAGTCCTCAGTCGTTGCACGCCCGCGTCCTGGACCCTCACTTCTATCTCGGCATGCAAACTGATAGCCCCCAACTGATAGGCCAGTTTGGCTTCCTCGAAATCGTTGAAACGGCTTCCTTCGCCCTTGGCTCCAGGTCTAATACTGGTGAGGTAGTAACAACCCAGAACCATATCCAGGGTCGGTATCATTACCGGCTCCCCACAACTCGGTAGCAACATGTTATAGATGCTAAGCATCTGTTCTCTAGCCTCTCTCACCGCCGCCTTGGAAAGCGGCACATGAACCGCCATCTGGTCACCATCAAAATCAGCATTAAAAGCGGCGCACACTAGAGGATGAATTTGGATAGCGCTACCGTCAATAAGCACAGGCTCAAAAGCCTGAATGCTCAGACGATGCAGTGTTGGAGCCCTGTTGAGTAACACTGGGCGCTCTTTAACCACCTCCACCAGGATGTCCCACACCTCGGGTCTAGCTTTCTCCACCTGTCGTCGAGCACTCTTAATATTGTGGGCATAACCTTGCTCGATCAGCCCGCGCATAATAAAAGGCTTGAACAGTTCCAAAGCCATGTGCTTGGGCAGACCACACTCGTGGAGCTTCAGTTCAGGCCCGACCACGATAACTGAACGCCCGCTGTAGTCTACTCGCTTACCCAGGAGGTTTTGGCGGAAGCGACCTTGCTTGCCTCTGAGCATGTCAGATAGAGACTTCAGCCTGTGGGCGCTACCAACTGCGGGTGCTCGTCCTCTTCGCCCGTTGTCAATGAGCGCGTCAACGGCCTCTTGAAGCATACGTTTTTCATTGCGAATGATGATTTCCGGTGCTCCCAAATCAATAAGCCGGCGCAGGCGATTATTACGATTAATCACGCGCCGGTAAAGGTCGTTAAGGTCGCTGGTGGCGAACCGGCCGCCGTCCAACTGGACTATAGGGCGAAGCTCTGGAGGCAATACGGGAAGGACAGTCACTACCATCCACTCAGGCTTATTGCCGCTGCGCCAGAAAGCTTCAACCACCCGCAGTCGCTTGCTGGCTTTCTTCCGACGCTGCCCTGCGCTGGACCGAACCTCTTCAATGAGTCTCTGGCGCAGCTCTTCAAGGTCAATGTCCTTGAGAATATCTAATATGGCTCCAGCACCCATACCCACTTGAAGGAAGTCACCATATTCCGCTTTGAGTTCTCCGTATCCAGCCTCGCTAAGAAGTTCCCGTGGCCGGAGGTTTTCTAGCTCTGATATCCTTGCCTGTAGCCTGGCTGCAAGCTCAGCTCTCTTGCCAACCTGCCCTGGCTGCAACTGGTCTGTTGTGCCTGAGGTTTCCTGATCTTCCTGCAATTCGCCCCCTGTTTCCGTCCCCACAACCTGCTCCTCAGGCACCTGCTCCGCCTCAATTAACAGCCGAGCGACTCTGTCCTTGAGCTGGTTGATTATCTCTTGACGCGCTGCGTCATCAACGGAGATAATGATACACTGCGCAAAATACACAACCTGTTCCAAGTACCTGGGGGAGATATCAAGAAACAATGCTAGCCGGCTGGGCACTCCCTTAGCAAACCAGATATGAGCTACCGGCGCCGCCAGTTCAATGTGGCCCATACGCGTCCGGCGTACTCTAGAATGCTCTACCGTGACTCCACATCTGTCACAGGTGACACCGCGGTAGCGTATCTTTTTGTACTTCCCACAGTAACACTCATAGTTCTTGGTCGGTCCAAAGATCTTTTCGCAAAAAAGCCCGTCTTTTTCCGGCTTGAGGGTTCGATAGTTGATTGTCTCAGGCTCAGTTACCTCGCCATAGGACCAGCTTCTAATTTGCTCCGGTGAAGCCAGCGAAATACGGATGGCATTAAAATCATTGACCTCTGTCATTTGTCTCCCCTAGCCGAAAGCGCTTGGCTTGGTACCGATTTTCTTCCTCTCCTCAAGGAAGCTTATCATCTCCTCTTCCTCATTGAGCAGCTCAACAGCTAGCCCTAGACTGCGCAGTTCCATAAACAGAACCTTGAAGGATTCAGGAACACCCGGGTGGAGTATATCCTCACCCTTAACGAGGGACTCATAGGCTTTGGCTCGACCAGGTACATCGTCTGACTTCACAGTGAGTAATTCCTGCAGCATATGGCTGGCCCCGTATGCTTCGAGCGCCCACACCTCCATCTCTCCGAAGCGTTGCCCGCCGAACTGAGCCTTGCCACCGAGAGGCTGCTGCGTGATAAGAGAATAAGGCCCAGTGGACCTGGCATGCACCTTGTCCTCGACAAGGTGAACAAGCTTCATCATGTAGATGTTGCCTACGGTTACCGGTTGATCGAACGGCTCACCGGTGCGCCCGTCACGAAGGTCAATCTTGCCGAATATGGGTGGTGACTGTCTTTGTTCAAGGTAAAGCTTTTCTACCTTCTGCTCCACTGCTTCATCGCTAAGCCCACGAACGCTTGCGCCTAAGCTCTCAAGCCACAAACGAAGACAAACTCTTCTCGCCTCGCCTGGATAGCGATCATCAAATACTCGGTCTGCATTGTAGCCCTGATCAGCGAGCCAGGCCTTAGCCATTTCGGGCTGCCAGCCGACGGAATCAACGTGGCTGGCCGAGTTGATTGCGCGCGATTGCCGAACAATCCAAGCCCTGGCTAACGCATCCTCAATAGCAGTATTGTCAGCCCCATCAAAGATCGGATTGAGGATTTCAAGATCCAACGTCTCGGCAGCCCAACCTAAGTGCGTCTCCAGAATCTGCCCGATATTCATACGCGATGGCACACCCATAGGGTTGAGGATAATATCCACTGCTCTGCCGTCAGGCAGGAAAGGCATGTCCTCCTCAGGCAAAATGGTAGAGATGACGCCTTTGTTGCCGTGTCTGCCCGCCATTTTGTCTCCCACAGAGATCTTTCGCTTCTGCGCAACCCACATGCGCACTAGAACATGCACACCTGCATTCAGGTCATTATGATTCTCCCGCGTGAAGACTTTGACACTTATTACCTTTCCGCACTCGCCATGTGGCACCCGAAGAGAGCTGTCCTTTACCTCACGAGCCTTCTCACCAAAAATCGCCCGTAGTAATTTCTCCTCAGCAGTCAGCTCGGTTTCACCTTTGGGGCTTATCTTGCCCACGAGGATAGAACCAGGACCAACTTCAGCTCCCGTGCGGACAACGCCAAACTCATCCAGATCACGCAGACTCTCCTCGCCGACATTAGGTATATCTCTAGTAATTTCTTCCACGCCCAGCTTGGTCTCACGAGCTTCTATTTCGTACTTCTCGATATGGATAGAGGTAAACTTGTCGTTCCCAACCAGTCTGTTGCTAAGGACAATAGCGTCTTCAAAGTTATACCCTCGCCAGCTCATAAAGGCGCAGAGGATGTTCTGCCCCAGAGCAAGCTCCCCGTGGTCCGTGGCTGAACCATCGGCTATGACTTGCCCCTTTTTGACTTCATCTCCTTTGGACACGATAGGACGCTGGTTAATACATGTCCCTTGATTGGTTCGGACAAACTTGGCCAACGGATAAACCCGTTCATTCCCATTCGCCTCACCCACCGTGACTTGAGTGCCGGTGACTGAGACCACCTCACCATCCTCTTGCGCGAATAGCACCTGCCCACTGTACTTGGCCACTTCCTTTTCCATCCCAGTGGCTATCAATGGAGCCTCAGAACACAATAGAGGCACAGCTTGCCGCTGCATGTTTGACCCCATCAGAGCCCTGTTGGCATCGTCGTGCTCAAGAAAGGGTATAAGGCATGTAGTAACACTGAAAACTTGCTTGGGCGAGACGTCCATGAAGTCTACGTTCGCCGCTGGCTCTTTAAGATACTTGCCACCTCTTATGACGCCGATTCTATCCTCAATGAACTCGTTTCTTTCGTTAAGAAGAGCGTTAGCCTGCGCAATAGTGTATTGCTCTTCCTTGTCAGCGGTTAGATAGACAATTTGTCCGGAGACGAAAGGCAACACCTCGATAGTTCGACGAGACAAAGAGGCTAGTTGTTGAGCGATTTCTTCACTAACCGAAGTGCCTCTGGCTACAAGGGCATTCCCATTGCCGTCGACTACATCTTTCAGAAGTGTTCTGCCCAGCAGGCCCTCAACATTATTGGTAACCTTGCGGATGACCTTGCGGTAAGGTGTTTCTATGAAGCCGTACTGATCGATTCGGGCATAAGTCGCAAGGGAGCCAATGAGACCGATGTTTGGTCCTTCCGGTGTCTCTATGGGGCAGATTTTTCCATAATGAGAATGGTGAACATCACGAACATCAAAGCCAGCACGCTCGCGGGAAAGCCCTCCCGGCCCCATTGCTGAAAGGCGACGTTTGTGAGTCAGCTCAGCCAATGGATTAGTTTGGTCCATGAACTGAGAGAGCTGCGAACCACCAAAGAACTCCCTCATGGCGGCGACTATGGGGCGGTTATTGATTAGGGTAGTGGGAGTGGCAGCTTCAGGTCCCACAATGCTCATGCGCTCTTTTATTGTCCGCTCCAGGCGTAGCAACCCAATGCGAAACTGATTCTGTATAAGATGTCCTGCTGTTCGTACTCGCCGATTGCGCAAATGATCGATGTCGTCCGGGTCTTCTTTACCATTATTGATCAAGATAATGCGCCGCACTATCTCCACGAAATCCTCCGGCGTCAAGGAGCGATGAGACTCAGAAATGCCAAGACCCAATCTTTGATTAAGCTTGAATCGTCCTACTCGACCTAGGTCATAGCGTCGCGGATTGAAGAAGAGATTATGCAAAAGAGTCTGCGCATTATCGGGATTAGCCGGGTCGCCCGGACGAAGCCTCTTATATATGTCAAGCAAGGCTTCGGTCTTGTTCCGAATGTCAGGCTCTCTCTCCATCGTAGACTGCATAAAGGCGTGCTCTTCCGATTCGTCCACATCTGCGAAAAGGTCGAGTAGCTCGCTGTCAGTGTCGTAACCGATAGCACGCAACAGAACTGCCACAGGAATCTTTCTCTTGCCATTCACTTTGGCGAAAATAATATCCCTGTTGGACGTTTCAAACTCCAGCCAGGCGCCATGTTCGGGAATCAGTTTGGCAAAGCATAGCCGCCGTCCACTGGCTAGATCTTCCTGCGAGCCAAAATAGACGCCGGGGGAGCGAATCAACTGATTGACTACCACCCTTTCCGCACCACTGATTATGAAAGTCCCCTTCTCTGTCATGATAGGAAGGTCACCGAAGAATATGTCGGTTTCCTTTATCTCTCCGGTCTCCTTGACTACCAACTGGGCCCTAACATACAGAGGAGCGCAATATGTGGTATCTCGCTGGTGACATTGATCTATGGAGTGCGGAGGTTGGCGAAACTCATAGCCAACAAACTTCAGCTCTAGCCTAGTGCTAGTGAAGTCCAGAATCGGCGACACTTCTTGGAAAAGCTCCTTCAGCCCCTCTTCTTGGAACCAACGAAATGAGTCAAGTTGCACCTGAATAAGATTGGGGATCTCCAAGACCTCGGGTAGTTTGCCGAAGGATTTCCTTTTTCTCAAGGCAATGCTTGGTTTCTCAGACACTAGTGAATTAGACATAAGTCTTGCGGCCTAGGAAAAAAGAAAGCCCGACAAATGCAGTTCTCAATCGAGAAATACACCGTAGCTATGAATTGGGCGTGTGAAAACAAGCAGGAAAAGATTGAAAAGGCACAGCAATACCGTAAAGAAGTAGTATAACACCAAAACTACCCTTTGTCAAGGGCTTTCAACCACATTCCATCACTTTTTTGGGGATTTTGTCATCATACATCCTTCCAGCACAATGCCACCCTGCCAAAGAGGCACCAATGCTGAAAGACAGCCGCCGCAGCAGATTCGGTAAAGAACTCCAGCAGCGTTCTTGGTTGTGGGCTAAAGCATTATTCTGTCTTGGAGACAACAAACAGACGTGTTGCGTCAGAATAGAGTGTTACCGTCGGGCTATTGACAAAGACTGGCCTGCCCAGTAAAATATGTGTTTGGCTACCCCGGAGACTAGAGCCAGGTCAAGAAAGGACACCGAAACTGTCTAACATCGGTCTGAACGGGATTCGCCAAATCGTGGCCATTTCTCCCCCTTGTTCATTCCCTATTTCGCGCGCCCGCTCTTTCCTTAACCACCGTACTTCACTTGGGAGCAGGTACAGACCAATCGTGAGAAGTCGCTCATCTTGTTTGCGTTTTCGGAATAACTAGAACAAAGGAAAGGAGGTTCCCTATGGAGCTAAGTCGTCGAGAATTTCTCAAGTTGTCTGGGGCTGGGGCTAGTGGAATGGCAGTTCTGGGGCTCATGAAGCCTGAAATCGGGCGAGCCGGAGCACTTCCCGCAGAAATCCCCCTCCACAAGAAGGTCGGCGAGACGACCACCATCTGTTGCTACTGTGGTTGTGGCTGCGGATTTATCACCGCCTCAGAGAATGGGATACTGGTCAACCTCGAGGGAGATCCCGACCATCCCATCAACGAAGGAGGCGCCTGCGCTAAAGGAGGCGCCCAATTCCAATTATCAGCTCACAACCCGCGCCGGCTGAGAAAAGTCGGGTACCGCGCCCCGGGGGCTTCGGAGTGGGAAGAAAAGTCCTGGGACTGGGCAATCGATGAGATTGCCAAAAGAATCAAGAATACCCGAGATTCAAACTGGGTAGAAAAGGACAAGGATGGCTATACAGTCAACCGGACCGAAGGTATCGCCTCCCTTGGCGGAGCTGCGCTGGACAACGAGGAGTGCTACCTCCTTGCCAAACTGATGCGGGCTCTTGGCCTGGTGTATATCGAACACCAGGCACGTATATGACATTCCTCTACTGTAGCGGCTCTGGCAGAGTCGTTCGGAAGAGGAGCAATGACCAACCACTGGAACGATATCGCAAATAGTGACTGCATACTGGCTATAGGCAGCAACTGCGCTGAGAATCATCCCGCTTCCTTCACCCATATAATGAGAGCCAAGGAAAACGGCGCCAAGCTTATCAGCGTTGACCCGCGTTTCACCCGCACCTCTGCAGTGGCCGACATTTACGCCCCAATAAGGTCCGGCACCGACATCGCTTTCATCGGCGGCATGATTAAATATGTGCTGGACGATATGGACAAAAACCCGGGCAACTACAATATGGTCTATGTGACGGAGTACACCAATGCCGCTCACCTCATCAACCCTGATTTCAAGGGGCCAGTAGACCTGGACGGGGTTTTCTCCGGTTTGGATGCAGCCAAGAGAAGCTATGACAAATCCACCTGGCAGTACCAGGCAGACGAGAACGGTATTCCCAAGAGAGACAAAACCCTCAAGGACCCCAACTGCGTCTTCCAACTATTGAAGAAGCATCTTGCCCGCTATGATGTAGACAAGGTGACCAAGATTACGGGCACACCCAAGGACGTCTACTTGGA
>JAUVVE010000045.1 GCA_030604795.1 Dehalococcoidia bacterium
AAGTCCACGCATTCCCTGGCGGTAAGAGGGAAGGTGCATTCCCTCACTATCTTATATTCATTGTTACGCGTGACATGGGTCATGCAGACAATGACCTTTTTGGTACTGGCTGCCAGGTCCATAGCACCGCCAATGCTGGTAAATAAGTGTGGCGCTCGCCAATTGGCCAAGTCTCCTCTCTCCGATACCTGAAGCCCTCCCAGGATGGTGAGGTCAAGCTTACCACCACGGATCATGTCGAAGGCTTCACCCATATGGAAAAGGCTTAGCCCTGGAAGTGGCATAACAGGCTGGCCACTGGCATTAACCAGTGTCCACCCCATCTCATCCGCTTCCTCCTCGGTGGCTATACGACCATAGCCGATAATCCCGCTCTCCGAGTGGAAGAACACTGTCTTCTCTTCTGGGACGAAGTTACTGGCCAGGGTAGGTATCCCGAAGCCCAAATTCACATAATCCCCGTCCTGAATCTCCTTGGCTGCCCTCAATGCTATAGTCTGTTCATCCAGCCTTTCCTTGCTCTTGACTCTTTCTCTGAGTTCTTTCTCTGCCATTCTAACCCTCCTTCGGTATTGGAACCACACGGTGTACATATATACCGGGAGTGATAATATTCTCCGGGTCAAGCTCTCCTGGCTCAACCACTTCGTCTACCTCAGCAATGGTAATTGAGGCTGCCTTAGCCATTAGGGCACTGACACCTCTACCAACACCTCGGTAGATCAGATTACCGTATCTGTCAGCTTTGTAAGCGCGGATAAGAGCAAAGTCAAGCCCAAGAGGCCTTTCTAGAATATATTCTTCTCCATCAAACACTCTTTTCTCTTTACCTTCCTCTACAACTGTCCCTACTCCGGTACGAACGTATACCCCGCCTACCCCTGCTGCGGCAGCCCATAACCTCACCGCCAACGTGCCATGGGGCAATTCCTCGGCCAGCAGCCTGCCTGCTTCCCATTCCTTTTTCACAGCGTCAACGCCCGGCGCAAACGGGAAGCTGCTGATGAGCTTACGCACCAGTCCTTGCTCCACTAGCACAGCACCATCAATATACCACCGCTGTGAAGCCTTTTCCTCTCCAAGTAATGAACTCAAGAACTCCCTGATCTTCACACCCAGGCCACCGAAGAAAGTAACAATGGTGAGGTCCTTGGCAGATTTCCGAGCCACAGCCTGGATAAGGTTCTGGGGCGTCATCACCATCCCTGCAAAATTGCTGACCCCGATGACAGCCCCATCGGGGATATCGGCAACCGCCTCATCAAAGCTAGCCACCACCTTATTCATAGCCACTTAATACCCCTCCTTTCACGAGAAAGATTTATGTAAGAATCATCATGAGGAAGTCTCCCTCTTTGTCCCCCCACTTCTAGCTTCAATTTGACCAAGGGATTAGAGAACCCACGGTCTTCCTGGACTCAGAGAGTAGGAAGCTGATACATGACCTAAATCAGATGGATTGTTTTTGCCAGCGTTCTGAGGGTCTTATGAAAACTATGTGTGCGGTGACTCCAACTCCCACTAAAATCAAGACGATTCTAACTGGAAGCATATCGACTGCAAAGGCGGCTGAGCATCCTATCGTTGCCCAAAGGAAGACAATGAAGAACGCTTTCACTTTCAACGACATCCCCTTCCCTTCTCGGTAGTCCTTGATGACTTTCCCAAACAACCTGTTGCCCAAGAGCCAATTGCTGAACCTTTCTGAACTCCTAGCATAGCAAGCAGCAGCCAATAGAAGGAAAGGAGTGGTAGGTAAAATGGGTAGGAATACTCCGAGAACTGCAAGCCCAACAGACAAGGTTCCCGCTAGGATAAACAGCCTTCTTCCTAGATTGCCCTCCATTGATTTTCCCATTCGGATTCTCATTTTCCGTTGGTCAACTTATACCTTGCCGCTCATTGCATGTCAAGATTACCACATAGCAATCCTGGCAAGGCATAGGGGATTGTAGCGGGGTGTCTGTAACAGTCTATCCTGTTGGCAAGTCAGCTATCCGTTTCCCAGTTGCCTTGATCGTATACCCCAATGAGCGTAAGCCAGAGTAGCAAGACCAACACCATTAAAAGAAGCAAACACCTTAGTCAGTAGAGAGGCAGTACACCCCGATTCAAGAGCAAACTCGGTGACGAGAAGCCCCACAGTTCCAATGATGAGAAGACTAAAGCCAATAATCTTGATAGCTTCTTTCATATCTCATCTGAGCCATGCCACCAACGCCAATGCAATCACTCCTAGCAACAAGATAGCAACCCCAGCTATGACGAGCTTCTTTCGCCTTCTTTCCTCCTCTGGGGTCAGTGGCCTTTGTCCCCTTCTCCCGATAGCTATTCCAATACTAATACCTATAGCAATTCCAGCTCCCATTCCTGCCGCCAATCCTATTGGATAACCTTCCACAAAATACTCCCTGTCTTTGATTTCTGTCGTACAGTATATCACTATTTCCAGGTACTTTTGAAACCATATAGCAGGGGAATATATGCACTATTGCATTGAGGGAGATAATTCGTGGAGCTTAAATCATGGTTGTGTCGCCGAGCTACTTGGTTGTGCGTGCAGAATGCAATTACAAAACTGGGATTGAGTGTGAGGTTGGTGAAGGGGAAGTCATTTGGTACACGCTATACCTGACTATAGAATCCTTGATAGTGCTCCGCACCGATTCTATTTGTTTTCCTGTGTACGCAGCTCAAATCTAACGTCACACACTGGTGCACCAAGTGTCAGAGTCCCAGCGCGCTTGTATACAGCTCCGACTTTGGGCAGCACAGTGTTGAAAAAAACCTCATCTCCGTAGCATCTCCCTGCATAACATAGCTGGGAAACACCAAATTCCTTAGCCACCTCATTCCAGATGCAGTATTTTACGTCATAGGCGAAAATGCTAGGACTATCTTCAATTACCTCTACTTCATGCAGACCAGCTCGTTGGTCTGCCACCATCATAGCCCTAGCATAATCCTTGAAAGCCTCAAAGGCATCACCACATGCTTTGAAATCCTTAATCAACGGGAACATAGGTGCAGTCAGGTCATAGCCGATGTTATCAATCAACTTGCGGTAGATGTCTGATGCCCTCTCAATCCCAACAATGTCCGCAAGAGCTTTCATTGCCGCAGCTTGCTGGATGAGATGTTCCAGGAAGCGTTGATCCACTAGACCTTTCTCTCTTAGACTCGACCAATCGTGTCGCTTCATACGTTTGGCTTCCTTCCTTATACGCAGCACCAGTTTTATCGTGCCAACAAGCCCCAACTCCCTACAAAATGTCCCCATAATAGTCCAAGTCATACGTTTACCCCGCCTCACCACTTCACGGTCGAGCATGATGTCCGACAGTGGTTTTCCGTAGTTCTTCAGGTCTTCTGCTTTCATTCCCTTTCATCCGGCTTTCGTCTTAACAAGCTAGTGGATTGCCATATTCTACTGTGATATGTGTAACACCACAAGACGTCTCCATTGAAGAAAAGTGGAAATACGTGGTGAAAAGTAAATAATGGGCGCGAAACGTAAACGATGGGCGGAAAAGTTAAGTGAAGTTGAGCGAATCCTATTGACACGGGCTTTCCGAAGCTACCAAAAACCCTTAGCGAAAAAAAGGATTAGCAAAAGGCCAGAACAAGGGCCCCTAAAGGTTTCTAGGGGCCTCATTTTAGCTTCAAAAATGGTACCCCTGGGGTGACTCGAACACCCGATACGCGGTTTAGGAAACCGTATATTATCGTCCACCAAGTGTTACCTCTTGCCGTGGACTCTGTCAAGTGAAGCTATTTCATGACATTCTGTGCCTTGTAGTGTTATGCAATGTTGCCAAGTAGATTACCAAAAGGATTACCAAGAATGAAGAAATAAGCTCGCTCAGAGCTATATCAACTGATTAAGGCGTCGTGCTGTCTGGTGCATTATCTCGTCCGATCTCTGTCAGCAGCAGCGATGTCGCGAACACAATCTTCTGCGTAGAAGTTGTTCTCATCTTTGTCGTGATTCGGATACCATACCTGAGCGAAGAATGGGTTTCTTCTCGCTTCTTCGTCATAGTTCCACGGAGGAGGCACACACTCAGGGCACCAGTGACCAGCTTTGAGTACGGTGTATGGTTTGCCAATGAGGCTGTGGCCGAAAGCGCATTTCCATTCGAGGGTCTGATACATGTCACCCAGCCATTCTTTCGACAAACACTCTCCGCCCCTGAATTGGGCAGCACCCTGGAGGTCATCGAGGTCGAGTCTCCCCTTAGCCTCGTCATATCCGTGTTCGAGCCTATGCCATTCCGGTTCGGGGTCCATCTGCGGCATATCAACGCCCCAATCTGGGATTGACTCTAATGTCTCGTAATCCTTGTAGAAAGCAGTAATGCGCATATCACACCGGTTTTTGTACCAGTAGACCGTCCCGTTCCGATGGTTTTCGGCTAGGTCTTTCATGATGCTATACGTTGTCTGCTCAACCCTCCGTCGCAGCCCTGGATTGTCGCTACATTCCAAGGCCAGCTTCCTCATGTTTGCCGGCATGGTCTCCTGCAGCTCGTTCCAGTAAACGTCAAGTGAGTCTCGCCAATGATGCAAGTAGTCATTGAGTATGTGGCTGTCTTCAAAGAACTGCATGTGGAAGTTCCTGAGGGCGTACCATTTCCTTTCGGTGCAAGCCTCCACGCCCGATAGTCCGTTGATCTGAAAGGTCTTGTTCATGTAGTCATAGGCCGTGCATCTCATGCCTGGCCCACCACCCATGTTGTACACTCTTCGCCAGAAATCAGAGTCGTCGGATACATTGAGGCATTGAACGAGGCCGTAGCCAGCGTCTCTGGCCGTAATGTTCTCCATGAACGAGTCGATTGGCTGGTGGAACATTATCGGGTCTCGTAGGCTGACGAATTCCCCATAATCCATGGGCATAATGTACGTCATTCGCAGCGACACCCAGTGCTTGATATCTGATTCCAATACGGCCCTTTCACCTGCGATCTTGGTCACAGCATAGTAATCGAAGATAGATGGCTTGAGTGGGTCTCCTACTCTTCCCATGTGAATGCTTTGCAATCGATCACCTGTTGCCGCAACGGTTCCCGTGTAAATGAGACGTATGCGCTCTGGCCCGTCGGGCTGTGACTCGATGGCCCTAACGATGTTCTTTATGCCATCGGTATTCACTGCCTTGGCCATTTCAGGGTAGTAATCGGCTTTGGGAGAGATGAAGGCCATCGCATCGAGTACCCAGTCCACACCTCGAATTGTCTCCTCCACGTCTGAGTACTCGGTAGCGTCGCCCCAGACTACTTTGAACGCTCTGCCTTGGACGACTCCCCTGCCGGGAGTTGGCTCTATGCCAGCTTCTCGCTCGTATTCGGAGATTAACTTCTTATTCTTCTCAGAGGGGCGCAGGAGGACTACTATGTCGTATTTCTCTCTTCTCATCCACAGCTCCTTAAACGCCTGATATCCCATAGTGCCCGAAGCCCCAAACAGGCAAACTTTCTCCTTAGTCATGACCGATCTCCCAAAAAAGTACGTTTTGTCCCGCCACAAACGGCAGGAGGATGGGCAATGTGCTTCTGGTAATCCCCAGTTGCCTGAGGGGCGATACCGGTTCCAGGACCATCTCTCAGATCTGATTGCCCACCTCAGCACCGGTTGCGATAGCATCCCGAGCCTTGCCCGGGCTTCGAGCGTCGCCAACCACGAGTACGTCTGGGACTCTGTCCGTCAGATCCTGGCTTATTTCATCGCTTGGCTCTATGCCGAGGGCGAGAACAATGGTGTCCATGCCGCTTATCGTTTGGCGCTGCCCTTCCCGCTCCAGAATAGCGCCATCATTGGTGATTTCGACGACAGTTGCAGATGTCAGGATCGTCACTCTGCCCTGCTCCAATCGTTTTCGCAGCAAGAGCCTTAACCAGACGACTTCGTCAACGGCCACATTGGGCAGCATCTCCACTAGCGTAACTTGCTTGCCGCATGAGGCCAGTAGATCCGCCACCTCACAGCCTATGAGACCGCCTCCAGCGATCAAGATTCGATGCCCTGTTGCGGTCCTGCCAGAGATGACATCGTGAGCGGTCGCGACAGCATTGCCACGAATACCAGGGATATCAGGTACTAGAGGGCGGCCTCCAGTTGCAATGACCACAACATCAGGCCCAGCCTCTGCCAAGTCAGTAGCTGTAGCCTCTCTCCCGAGTTGCATGTCCACGCCGGTTGCTTTGAGCTCAGCCGCCGCAAACCTTATGTACTCACGGATTTCTTGTTTGAAAGGCGGCAAGCTTGCTAAGTGCAATTGACCGCCGAGATGGTTCTCGCGTTCGTAAAGTGTGACTCTATGACCGCGCGATGCGGCGGCAGCCGCAGCCTCGATGCCTGCGGGACCGCCCCCTACGCCTAAGACCCTCTTGTGGACACGTGCCGGGTTAGCGGGGAACTGGCTCTCGTTTCCAGTGGCGGGGTTGACCGTACAGTACACGCTTTCGCCCCAGAAGATCTGGCTGACGCAGCAATAGCACTGAATGCAAGGCCTAATGCGGTCCGCTTCTCCTAATGCCAGTTTGTTAGGAAGTCGGGGGTCGGCGAGTAGTGGCCTGCCCATCGCAACAAAGTCGG
>JAUVVE010000023.1 GCA_030604795.1 Dehalococcoidia bacterium
CCGCCAGCGATGTCACAAAGGATTTCTGCTTCACGATAGACCGCCTCGCCCGTCAGGCAGCGGCCGACGTTGCAGTAGATCGAATTAGGGATGTAGGAGCCGGGGCCATAGGGCAAGAATCCTACGCCTGGCATGTAGACCTCTGGCTTGCCGAGGTCAGAAGCCGTGTATCCAGCGGCGTAACCCAACTCAGTGGTCATGATGATCTCGGCTAGCTTCGCTCGGACATGGGGCGCTTTATGAACGTTGTTCACCTCGGCAGCGAGGGCTGCAGCCCCCAAGATGACGTCACCGATGGCCGGCTTGCAGCCAGAATAAGAATGGCGGTGGAATAAGGCGAAGAGGAGGGCAAGGACGCCGCCATGTTGCCATTCGCCAGCGAGGAAGACCCTTTCCCAGGGCACGAAGCAGTTGTCAAAGATCATGTAGGAATCTGTGGCCCCTGGCATAAAGCCGCGCTTGAAACGTTCCCTGGGCCTAACGTTGTGGATGGTAACTACTTGTTTCAGCCCTTCCCAGTCACCCGGGACGGCGAAGGCGACAGCATAGTCCTTGTCCTCGGAGCGCAATGCCCGGGTGGGCACTACCAGCACCTCGTCCGCCACTGAGGCCTCGGAGATGTGCACCTTGCAGCCACTGACCACGATGCCATCGCTAAGCCTCTCCTTGATCCGCACGTAGGCATCGGGGTTCGGCTGGTCGGCAGGCCTTAGCATCCTATCGCCCTTGACGTCCGTCTGAGCGCAGCAGCCTACCAAGTCCTCGGTTTGGAAGCGGATGAGCCACTTCTTGAAGTTCTCATGGTACTGGGTGGTGCCGTTGTTCATCTTGTCCGCTTCGTAGGATACGTTGTAGATAGCGTTGGTGGCGTCGATGCCCATGCACCGCTGGATGCAGCCGCCCACCTTCTGGCAGAGCATACGGGTCATGTCCTGCTTGTTGTGCAGGTCATCGGTGTTCTGATGGATGTGAGTAAAGCGGTTGATCCGCTCACCAGTGAGATGAGAGATGGCGGTGCACAGATCTTGGTTCTCTGGCTTGGCCGCTTCGTCGAACGTGGTGCCAATGGTGTTGATGCAGTTAAGCTGGCGCTCATCCGTTCGGTCGATCAGTTCGCCGTTGAAGTATATGTTCCGCCTCATCTTGGCCAACCCTTGGATGTATTGCTCCTTTGTCCTCATTTCTCCTCCTTACTCGATAAGTAACTAACTTGCGGCCCTGACATTTCATTCAGGTAGACAATTAGTTGCTACCATCGTACCAAACTCGGGCGACAATGTCACATAGGGTCACGTTATGATCCGTCGCTGGTCATTGTTGCGACGCAATACCACCAGAAGCATCCCCTTTGAGCTAGCTTTGTCGAAATAGCAGGGAGACACTATGTTTTACAGAAGGATTGTCGTTTACATCCCAGATGAGAAAACGTACAAGGCGTTGAAGCACAAAAAAAGGGGAGCATTGTTGCTCCCCTCAATTTCTCTGCGGTTACTGGTAAGTCACCATTGAACGAACATAGGCATGACTACGTGGAGGTAATTGTCGATGCCGACGGGGCGGAGGACGCCCGGGCTCGAGGGGGTGGTGGTTTCCAAGGCGACCTGGTTTTGGGAGAGAACAGCCAAGACATCTGAGAGGTATTTGGCGTTGAAAGCGATCTTCGCTGGCTGGCCGTCAACCATGGCATCGATTTCTCCGACGTTGTCACCGATTTCCTCAGCTCGCGCTGAGATGTTTATTTTCCCTGGATTCAGTTCAGCGCCGGGGGTAGCTTCTAAGCGGACAATGCCGCTGCCATCCCGAGCGAAGATAGAGGCCATTCTAATAGCTCGCAGGAACTCAGCAACATCAACGACAGCGCGGGTTTCATAGCTCTGTGGGATGAGTTGGGAGTAGTTGGGGAAAGTGCCCTGGATGAGTTGCGAGACCATCTCTATGTTCTTCAGGCGAAATAGTGCCTGGCTCTTTTGCTGATTCACGGTGATTTCGACTGTCTCTTCCTCGTCAGCGAGGAAGCGACCCAGTTCGTTTAGAGCTCGCGCGGGGATGATTACTGCAGTCTTGTCACCAGCCGGTGACAGCAGGGAGGCATTATGGACGGCCAGTCTGAAGCCATCGGCCGCTGCAAGGGTGAGTTTATCCCCGTCGAATTCAAGCTGGACGCCAGTGAGTACAGGACGGGACTCTTCGGTGGCTGCGGCAAAGGCCACCTGACTGATTGCCAGTCTGAGGGCTTCGGCCTCGATCTTGGTAGCCATACCATCGCCGACCTCGGGGATGGGCGGGAAATCTGCGGCGTCAAGGCCATTGATGCGCGCATCGAAGCGTGCGCATTTGAGCTGCAGAGTGTGCTGACTGAGGGTCATGTCGACACGGTCGTTGGGCAGGGAGCTGGCGAATTCGGTGAGAAGACGGGCTGGGATGGTAATGGCGCCTTCCTCCTCCACTTTGGCGCCAATCCAGCAGCTAATGGCCATTTCTAGGTTGGTGGCAGCTAACTTGAGGCGGGATTCGTCGGTAGCCATGAGGACGTTCTGAGTGATGGGCAAGGGGCTTCTTGTGGCTACGGCCCTACCAACGATGCCTAGACCCTTGTTGAGGTTTTCTTGAAGGCAGGACAGTTTCATGGCACACCCCCCGCAGTTATAGTATGAAGAGTATACTCTGCTGGGTCTGCTAAGTCAATTAGTTCAGGGTTATTCCAGGGCAATGGTACCGCTCTTGCCACCGCTTTTGCTGGTGAGGCGGATGTTCTCAAGGCGGAGTGTTGCGTCCACGGTTTTGCACATGTCGTAGATGGTCAGGCCACTGATGGCAACGGCTGTTAAAGCCTCCATCTCAAAGCCGGTCTTGCCGCTGCCTTTGACCGTAGCCGTGATTTCTACTGCTGAGGCCTGCTGGTCCAAGGAGAATTCTATATTGACGTTGTCGATGAGAAGCGGGTGGCATAGAGGGATAAGGCGGTGGGTTTGCTTTGCCGCCATGATGCCGGCGACGCGAGCCGCGGCTAGAACGTCTCCCTTAGGCAGGTTGCCTTCCTTGACCAAGCTTAAGGTTGAAGCCTGCATCACTACCCTGCCTTTAGCTGCAGCTTGTCTGGCGGTGACTGCTTTCGCACTGACGTCTACCATGCTGATATCTGGAGATGGACTCATGTCTAACCTCCTACCTGGGACATGTGGCGCTTTTGGGTGGTGGCTCCTTCGGACAGGTGGTGCTTGCCGGGCTTCCTACGAATAGCCTCCGTAATGGCCTGTTTCAGTTCTTGCGGTGGGGCGCCATCGCGTAGTGGCTGGCGTAGATCGACCTCTTCGTCACTGAGGAGGCAGGGGCGGAGTCTGCCTTCAGCGGTAAGGCGGAGGCGGTTGCAATTGAAGCAGAAGTGCTGGCTAACTGGGGTGATGAAGCCTATGGTGCCGGTGGCGTGGGGGAAACGGAAGTATTTGGCTGGGCCATTGCCGGCGATGGGCAGGCAGGGCTCCAGTGTCCCTAAGCCGCTCAGATGCCTCGTTATCTCTTGAGCGGGCATGAACTGAGGGTGGAGATTGGTCTTGCCTCCTGTTGAGTGCCCCTCTGGGGGATTTTCTGTGGCGAAGGGCATTAACTCGATGAAACGCACATGCCAGCCCTCAGCTATGGTCAAGTTGGCGAAGTCCACAAGCTCATCGTCGTTTATGCCGCGCATGACTACCATATTGATTTTGACCGGACTGAGTCCACAAGCTTTGGCAGCTTCGATGCCTTGCAGCACTTCGCTTAGCTTGCGGTGGCGGGTGATACGCTCAAACTTGTCTCGACGTAAGGAATCCAGGCTGATGTTGACTCGTTTCAGGCCAGCTTGTGCAAGCTCACTGGCATAGTCCTTGAGCAGAATACCATTGGTGGTCAGGGAGATGTCATCGATTGTGCTTATTTCAGCTAGCATGGCCACTAGCTCGGTGAGTTTGGCTCTGACCAATGGTTCACCGCCGGTTAGCCTGAGCTTGTTGATGCCCAGTTCAGCAGCTAGCCTGGCAATGGTGGCAATCTCCTCGTAAGTGAGGATTTCGCTGTGAGGTAGAAGACGGGTGCCTTCGGCTGGCAGACAGTAGGTACAGCGAAGGTTGCACCGGTCGGTCACCGAAATACGCAGATAGTTGATGGGGCGGTTAAAGGCGTCGGAAAGTCCGGTCATGGTTTGACTCCCTCGGCAAGCTGCTCTAGGACGCGGTAGGCTTCCTTGGCAGCGCTGCTACGGTGGCTGATCTGATTCTTTGTTTCGGGAGGGAGTTCGGCCATCGTTTTATCGAATTGAGGAAGGTAGAAAACCGGGTCGTAGCCAAATCCGTTGCCGCCTCTGGGTTCGAGAGCGATTAAGCCGTGGCACTCTCCGCAGCACAGTTCTGTCTTTCCCTCAGGGGTAGCTATGGCGATAACGCATTTGAAGCGAGCGGTTCGTTTTTCCCAGGGAACCTCGTTTAGCTTGGCAAGAAGGTGTTGAACCCTGTCCTCGTCGCTGGCCTCATCGCCGGCAAAGCGAGCTGAGAGAATGCCAGGGGCACCACCAAGAGCATCGACTTCAAGTCCGGAATCGTCAGCCAGCGTGATCAGGCAGCTTAGGCCAGCGTAAGTGGTAGCCTTTAGCCGGGCGTTGTCCTCAAAGCTGGTATTCGCTTCACGGACAGGCATATCCAGGCCTTCCTCGGCCAAGGTCACCAGTTCGAAATGCAGCCCCTCGAGGAGATAACGATATTCGCGGGTCTTACCCTGATTGGTTGTAGCCAGAAGAAGCTTGGGCATTTCTCTCGGTCGCCTAAATGTTTTCGAATCTTCCCTCGAGCTTCTTCATCACCTGAGGCAGGGTAGTGTACTCCATTTCGTGTAGAGGCAGGCGGTGGGGCTCAAAGGGTCCAAGGCGGCGCAGCACGTCAGCAATGTCGTTTGCCTGCTTGCGAGCATTGTCGAATGCTAGGTCATCGAACATGTCACGAGGTCCGACCAGTGTGCCCTCCGCAAGCTGGAAACCGGCGGCAATCACCCGGGGTGGACCGTCAAAGCGTGAAGGATTGCTCTCGTTGACAGCTACTGGCATCAGAGGACCATGGTGAGAGCCTCTCATCCAGCCTTCCACTATGTTGGGGGAAGCGAAAGGTTCGAGTATCTCGCCTACGGCCGGGAATGTCCCCTGGGAGCGGACGATACACACCGGATCGTCCTTGCCGACATATCTACCGGCGATTAGGGCCAGTTTCTGCGTGGAAGAAACGGCGGCTATCTCACCACTGTCCCGATGGTAGACAGCTTTAACGGCGTAGCGACCGGGCGCGCCGATGAAAACCAGCATATCATAGATTTCATCGGGGGCATGGAAGACTATCTTCTTGCTCTCCTTCACATCGTGAACTTCGAAAGAGAAACCGCCATGCATATTGGCGGCGATGACCAGTCCGATAGTGTTAAAGGGGTCAGCAAACATCTTGTAGAGGGGCAGGTTCCAGGCCCCGGAGGCGGTTTTGTCCGCCATGAAAATGATGATGGTTTCGGCTTCGCGCTCCTCGAACTGCATCTCAGCGACCCCGGGGCCCATTCCCCTGACGTTGCCGGCGAAAGCATCGGCCAGGAGGTCTTGGCCGGCACCGTGCAGCTTCAGTTTCTTGGCTACCTCAGCGCAGCTGATGAAAACATCCCAACCCAGTTTGTGAATCTGGTTGCTGTCCTCCCCATGCTGGTGCGTCATTATTAGCTGAAGGTCGTCACCGCACCTGGTAACATGATAGTCAATGAGCAGGCCTTCTTGCTTAGCTTGAGCCATACCTTGTTCGGCTTTGCTCAACACGTCTGGATGTGAACTGGAATGGCCAACGTAGCCGCCGATATCAGCCTTGATTGCACTTAGAGTTATCTGCATCTTACTCCTTCCTGGTTGTCATTTCATATGGTCGGCTATTGTTAACTAGGTTGTCTAACAAACCTATCTGTAACCGTGAGCCCCTCGCCTTGTGTCATTCTGAGCGAAGCGAAGAATCTCGCACAGTTCAGGACGAACTCCGCGACCGAACCTTACGCAGAACCCAGAGCCCCTTCGCTGTGTCGCTCAGGGTGACAAGTAAAGCCTGTTATTGTCAGCTTGTGCTCTTATATAAGAGCTGGCAGTCGGTACTCCCCAAAGACCTTGCGCAGTACACCACAGACTTCGCCCAGAGTTGCATAGGCGCTTACAGCTTCCAGAAGATAAGGCATGACATTATCGTTGCCTTGAGCGGCCTGGCGTAGCCCTTCAAGTTTTGTTGAAACCAGCTCATTGTCCCTCTCTCGGCGCAGCCGGCTAAGTCGCTCGAGCTGTTGCCTCTCACCTTCCTTATCCATTGCCAGAATAGGAATTGCAATTGGCTCATCCATAATATGTTCGTTTAGGCCGACAATGGTGCGTCTCTTGCTATCTATTTCCTGCTGGTAGCGGTAAGCTGAGTCAGCGATTTCCTGGTGGAAGAAGCCGGCTTCTAGAGCTGGCAAAACTCCACCCAACGAGTCGATCTTGGCGAAGTAGTCGTAGACCGCCTTTTCTGTCTGATTAGTCAGCGATTCCACAAAATAGCTGCCGCCGAGGGGGTCAATGGTATTGGCGACGCCACTTTCATGGGCCATAATCTGCTGGGTGCGTAGGGCAATGGTGACGGCTTTCTCCGAGGGTAGCGCAAGAGCTTCGTCCATGGAATTGGTGTGCAGCGATTGAGTACCGCCGAGGACCGCTGCCAGAGCTTGAATGGTCGTGCGGACGATGTTGTTTTCTGGCTGCTGAGCGGTTAGGGAACAGCCGGCAGTCTGGGTGTGGAAGCGGAGCCACTGGGAGCGTTCGCTGGCGTTGAAGCGCTCCTTCATCTCTCGCGCCCAGATACGGCGGGCAGCGCGGAACTTGGCGATTTCTTCAAACAAATCATTGTGGCAATTGAAGAAGAAGCTTAGTCTGGGAGCAAAATCGTCCACCTTGAGTCCGCGGTCAATGCCTGCCTGAACATAGGCGATGCCATCGGCCAGGGTGAAAGCCAATTCCTGAATAGCAGTTGCTCCGGCTTCACGGATATGGTAGCCGCTGATGCTGATGGTATTCCAGCGTGGTACCTCTCTCATGCCGAATTCAAAAGTGTCGACGATGAGGCGCATGGAAGGCTGCGGAGGAAAGATAAAGGCATTTTGTGCCATGTATTCTTTCAGAATATCGTTTTGTATGGTGCCACCCAATTTGTCCAGACGGATACCTCGTTTTCGGGCATTAGCCAGGTACATCGCCCAGATAACCGCCGCCGGCCCGTTGATGGTCATTGAAGTGGTTATCTCGTCGAGAGGAATGCCATCAAACAGTATCTCGATGTCAGCCAAGGAAGAGACAGCCACGCCACATTTGCCGAATTCTCCACGGGCTTCTGGGGCGTCGGTATCATACCCATTTAGAGTAGGGAAGTCGAAGGCGACGCTGAGCCCAGTTTCGCCATGCTCGAGAAGATACCTGTAACGGGCGTTGGTTTCCTCGGCGCAGCCAAAGCCAGCAAACATGCGCATTGTCCATAGCTTGCCTCTATAGCCGGTGCCGTGGATGCCGCGGGTAAAGGGGTACTCACCAGGGAAGCTGAGGTCCTGAAGGTGGTCGATATCAGCAACGTCGAGCGGCGCATAGACCCGCTCAATGGGAACGCCGGAGGTAGTGGTAAACGAGCCTTGCCTTTCCGGAAGACATTCGGCTTGGGCGTGCCGCTCACCAGCCTTCTCTACCAGGCGCTCCGGTTTTCGTTGTTCCAGCATGCTGATTCCTGGCTACAGCCTCTAGTAGTCGATACCCCGACGAGACAATATGCCTTTGTCATAGGGATGTTTCACCTTGACCATGTTCGTGACCAGGTCAGCGACCTCAATGATTCTTGGGTCGGCATGACGGCCGGTAAGGATGAGTTCCACACTTGCCGGTTTGTCACCTATCAGCTTTACTACCTCGTCGACGTCAATCAAATTCCAGGCCGCAGCCACATTTACTTCATCGAGCACGACTATGTCGTATTTCAGGCTGAGCATAGCCTCTCGGGCAGCTTCAAGGGCCTTTCGAGCCTGCTCCTTTTCCTCTGGTTTAACGTTAGCCGGGTCGACAAAGCTCTCAAATCCAAATCTTGCGAAGGTGACGTTGGGCAATTCGGATAGCATTTTCTGGTCCCCATACGGGAACTCACCCTTCATGAAGTAGACGATGTGGATATGCAGTCCATGCCCCAAGGCACGGAGAACTACCCCTAGAGCCGCTGATGTTTTGCCCTTACCGTCACCGGTGAAGATTTCTACCAGACCCGTGGCTGGAGTTCTGGTCGGCACGGTTTTGCCTACTTCGCCTGTCACCGTTTGTGAGTCTAGCAAAAGCCAGATGGAGTGTCAAACGAGTGGTGGCCGACAGACCATTGACATTTCAATATTCGGCTGTATACTGATTTTGGGCCTGTTTCGTATAAGAAGACCACGATGTACTACTGCCTATCGGGCTGTTAAGTGTCGGAGAGGACACATGACTGGGGCTAACCGGCAGCAAGGTAGTCCAAAGTCAAGGCGAGGCTGCTCTTGTAGAAGGCTCGAAATACTCACAAGGGAGGTGATCGATGAGATTTGCTTATAAGGTAGCCATAGTGACTGGTGGTGGGAGGGGAATAGGGAAAGCCGTCGCCGTTAGGATGGCCCAAGAGGGTGCGAAAGTGGTGGTTGTGGACAAGAATCAAGAGACGCTA
>JAUVVE010000088.1 GCA_030604795.1 Dehalococcoidia bacterium
CGACGTCACCCGGGTATGGCGAGTTGCCAGCCGTTACCAGCTCTCAGCCGATGAGGTCCGCATCCTCTATAACGTAGGGACGACCCGACGGGTCGCCCCTACCGCTAGCAAACCCCAATCAACCATTGTCGAGGTGTGGACGGACAGGAGGTTTGAACTCTGGATCGACGACCTGCTGTTCGAACGAAAGGCCAATCCCTACGGCTTCATTCCCTTCGTCATCTTCCCAAAGATTGTCCCTGCAAGACCTTTAAGCCTTGGACTTCCCAAGTGACCTGATCTTTTTTCCACCTGGCCCATGCTGGCCGGACTAGCTGCCTAGTTGAAGCCCTGGTTTCGACTGCATTGGAACTCCTGTGTAGTTCAGAGGCAATTTCAAGTAAAGGGGTTCCCGCCTCATAAAGGGACTTGAGCTTCTCGTCCTCACAGCCTGTCCAAGGTCGCCACCCATTAGGTGGATGATATTGCCGCTCTCTTTTAAGACATAGCCTGAAGGCTCTCCCCGCTATGGCGTTCCAGCTGCGGTTGGCGAAGGCCGCCAGCAGAACATCCGGGGAAGAGGAGGGCCACAACATCCTGAGTAGCCTCTCCTCATCCTCGCTCCACCGGCTGCCACGGCCGCTTCTCGCCTTTGGGCGGTAGATTGTGATTTGTTGCTCGAAGCCAGATCTCCAGATCATGTTGGCCTCGATGCGCTTGCGGTCATGGCGTAACTCTACTCTCTCGATGAGCAGTTTCAGTAATCGGTTTCGTAAACCGCGAGGATAACCTTGCCAGTTGTGCGGTAGCCGTGCCAGAAAGTCCCGAACTTTCCCGACATCGGCGGCTACCACGGTTTTCTTTGGCGCAGGTTTCGCCCTCACTGCCTCAAGCTGTGCTTGGGCCTCCCTAATCTGCCTCCAGTAGTATTCTTCCTTGTCTCGGTCTACTTGACCCGTTTCAGGGTCTACGCAGCAGGGAAGCAAAGCTTGCCATTTTTTGATCGACTGCTCTAGGGCAGCCTCTTCTTGTTTGCGCCGGACCTCCTCTAGCTTCCCTTGGGCCGCCTCCTCTTCCAGCTTTGCCAGCACCTCCTCGGCGTAGGGGCTAAAGTCAAGCTGGTGTAGCACCTCGCCAGTTAATGGTTCGTCGACAAACCGAGCGGTGATGTCAAGGCAGATGGGTCCTTGCCCATCTTGGTAGTCATGGTCGCAGACATAATGCCAGTCAGAGTTGTGGCTGTGTATTAGCCTCAGCTGTGGGTCATTCATGCACCATAGTAATCCAGCCCACTCTAGTGGCTCGAAGTCGACGGCCCGCCCTTTGGATTTACTGGGGCAAGTCGCAACTTCATATGCCTCTACGAAGAGGTCATCCGGCACGATGGCTTCATGATTACTAGACATGGGCTTGCCATCACCCCACTGCCAGACTCCGATTAGCTTCGGGTTGGTGGCTAGACCTTTCACAAGCTCAGGGGTAATGCGGTAACCGCTCGGCGTCTTTAGGCAGCGCCTCAAAGCCGACCTGCTCTCCATGTAGGCCAATTCTTTTGGGAAGAATGGGAAGATGAGGTCTTTGACAGCCTGGGCGGTCTTGAGAAGGCTTCGTTGACGGACAAGCTCTCTTAGAACTTGAATCACCACGCGGGCATGAGGAAGATAAGGCTCTAACTTCCCGAGCTCATATTCCCCACTGGGCTTTTGCCCGATAATCGGTAGGATGAACCCTGCTGGGATAGGCTCGCCTACGTATGCCCCTCTCTCCGCCTTGCGCTTCTTGCGGCGGTGTAAGCGGATATGCATGCGCTTGAGTTCCTCAGCCCCCTCTTCTAACTCTTCGTGGATGATATCCCAGTCCCGCTCAATGCACGGGCTAAGGACGTCTTCAGGTGTCCGCAGCTTGCAATTCGTACCTTTCATCAGCTTCAAGAGGGTGTACGACACTACCCTATCCGGGTCGCGGGATAGCCGGTTCGCCCCCTCGGTCACATATATTGCCCCCAGGCCTCCCTGTTTCAGCAGCTCTATCGTCCGGGTCAGGTCAGGGCGCTTGTCCTCAGGCAGGCTCCCCGATATGCCCAAGCCCAAACAATTGACGATGACTTCGCCGTCCTCCAACACGCCAGGGCGGGCTGCTCCCGCTTGAATGTCGGCCAGCCAGCGCTCCACCGTCGAAGGGTCAAGAGCAGTGTTGTAGCCGTCGTGCTTGGCCAAGGCCACGAGGGAAGCGATCTCCTTTACTGACTCGTGGCTATTCTGTACTTGGGTGAACCCCGAAAGCCTGCCATGAATCTCAGCCAGCCGATCCGGAAGGCGACGAAGCTGCTCCCCGTCGGGCTTCTGTCTGCCATTCCTCCTCGCGTGTATGATTTCCTCAATTGTTACCACCGTTCACCTCCGTGAATAATGATTTCCTGAGTCATTGGCATCCTCCAGATGATACATTGCCGCCAGCGTTTCTGCAATGCGACCCATGGGCAACCTGCTGGGCAACGCTTCGACTCTGCCGCTGCGAATGCGAAAGCGGCCAGTTGGCGTCTCAAGCTCCCAGTCTTCCGCTCCCGGAGATCCGCAGCCTTGAAGAATGGGAGCCTCTTGTAGAAACTGAGTCAACGCCGCGTTCATTATCTCGTCGATCGTGGCTTGGCCGGCATCGCCCCGGTTTACTGCTGCACGGGCTACGAGGTCGCTATCCAACCGCTCTTCAATTCCTATCACTATCCGGACCATTACTCCGTTCAACGTACCTCCTCAGAGCCTCGCGCACTAAGTGAGGCACACCTTTCAGCCCCTCCCCTGGCCATAGAGCCTCGGCATAAGCGACCAACCTAGTCCACAATTGGCTCCTGACCCAAAATGCGCGCTTTAGCATTGTCAACTCCAGGCACCTCACTGTCTATTTGTAACTTACTTTCCTATGCTTTCTGCGTAGTGGGCTATCGCCCTCATGCCTTGCCAAACCCAAACCCGCTCAGCACAAGCTGAGACTTTCGGCATCAGCTGACCGCTCATACTCAAGTCTAATCTTGCATCGGCCTACACAATCTGCTAAAATGTTCAATGGGCATACGAAAGAGGCAGGCTCGCCTGTTTCGTCGCCCAAGGCGGTGAGTGCATCAACCAGTCACCGCCTCGTTTTGTATGTGCTACTCTATTCTACCCCCAGCAACGCATACATTGCCACGTTCCCACAAGTCGGACACCTCAGATACTCGGCCCCATCGGGACTCACCCTAGAGCTGGAATGGAGTAACTCAACGGGCTGTTGGCAGTAGTGGCAGTAGGCAGTGTAGATGACATCTCCCATACCTGCGCCGTTGGACTGCTGTCCGTTCCCCAGGGTTGACGCTGGTCTGGCGAGGTCGATCACCAGCTCGGTGGTGCAGTTCGGGCACTCAACCTGAGTCACCCTCCACCGTGGTGGGTTCGGAACCTGAATGGGGAACACTGCTGAACAGCGAGGGCAGTTCACCTGCCACACTGTAGGCGCCCGCTTGGTGGCCTGAGCTGTGGCGTAAATACCCAGAGCGGCTAGGCCAGCCAATGTGGCAATGCCGAGAAACTTCCCCCAATCCCCAGTATCCCCTGTCCGACTTTCGTAGTCCTGCTTACGGCGGTCCAGTTCACGCCTCTCGTTGATGTCTAGTGGTATATTCCGCTGTCTCGGCTCTGACATTTCGGTTGTCTGCATCTTTGATGCATCAATCCTACATCAAAATGAGCCCTTTGTCAAGTCGTTGGGGGAGCGATACCAGAACATTGTTAGCAGAATGAAAAGAACAGCGAGGGATGGCCGAGACCGTGAGGAATTCCTCTTGGCTTCCCTGCTGCGTGCTCAGGCCCTCACGACACTTGCATTTCTCTATTTAGAATGCAGTCATGACTAAAAGGGAGAGCACAGTCCCTCGGTTGCTTTCACGATTGGGGTTATATGTCCCCGTGGAGAGCCTTTGGTCGAAACCAGCGCATACTTAGACTGAACAATTTAGACTCTTGTTACCTAGCGAACAGAACAAGCTTCTGTGACGGCTATACAGTTTGACAATAGTGAAATCTCAGCTTCAGCAGTGCAGTGACCCTTTGCCCAGCCGCTTCCTGGTTGTCCGGTGTTTGTTATATCATGTGAGCCAGTCGATTATCTGGCTTGTCTGACGTTCAGTTTGTCTGGTTTCGTCTGGCACTCTGAACGGGGAGCTGTGGTTAAAATAATAGTAGCGGCCTGCAGGAGTGCAGGCTTTTGTCTTCTATGGCTACTACTATATCTACTACCTATATCTACTACTATATCTATTACTATATCTATTTACTATATCTTTTACTATATCTTTTACTATATCTTTTACTATTTTTCTCCTAGGGCAAACGTCCCAGTGACCCTGAACTCAGAGCCCTGGGGCTGAAAAACAAGACACAAAATGGACGATTGTTCACTTATGGCCCAAACTGACCGAGGCCCACTCCGAAACGGCTATGGCCAGTGTAGCTTCCATTATGCATGAATGGCAGGGCGCTCCAAAACGACTTGATTTTGGAGCACCTTGTTCTTAAAACCGAGTTAATGTATCAAAATCGCCTTCTCCATTTTTCTTTAGATAGAAAAACATGATTCATTAACTTCTGATTAAGGCGTCGTGCTGTCTGGTGCATTATCTCGTCCGATCTCTGTCAGCAGCAGCGATGTCGCGAACACAATCTTCTGCGTAGAAGTTGTTCTCATCTTTGTCGTGATTCGGATACCATACC
>JAUVVE010000127.1 GCA_030604795.1 Dehalococcoidia bacterium
AAGAGGAAATACCGAAACAGATTATCGATTCAGTGGGGATAACATGACTGAGCTACTATACATCTGCAGGCACAGTAAGTGACACACAACCCCATGTCATATGTCGTCCTCTGGGCGTCAGACCACTTGCCGACCTCCTTGCGTAAATGCTCACTCCTTCCCTTGCCTGATTCGGTGGCCTCATTATAGCAAAGCATCCCCTCAATGTCGAACGGACAGCTCTCAGGCGCAGCCGTGCCAGTCCTGTTCAGCTAACTGGTAGCCCTAAGGCCTACTCTTGCTTGGGTGGCGCCGGATTCACCAGGCCTGCTGCCAGCGTGCTGGGCATGAAGTTGAACAACTCATCAATTGTCCACCCGCCCACCTTGACCAGCGCCTTTTCATGGACCGGCTCTGAATAGAGGGCCACTAGCCCCGTCTGCACGAAGAAGGTGCGCCCGTTTACATGTGCAGAGTCGTCGGAGGCCAGCCACACCACCAGGGGCGCGATATCGTTGGGATCATTCTTCTCCATGGCCACGACGGCAGCTTCTCTCCCTGCCTTCTTCCAAGCCGCCTTCAACTCATCGCTCAGCGTCATTCTGGTGCCGGCGTTGGGCCGGATAGCGTTGCAGGTCACACCGTATCTGCCCATATCCCTAGCCACCTGCCTGGTCAAGCCGACGATACCCTCTTTGGCGGCCCCATAGTTCGCCTGCCCGAAGGTACTGCCTAGCCCGGCGCCCGAAGAGGTGTTTATGATGCGCCCGCTTCTCTGTTGCCGGAAAAGGATACAGGCGAACTTAGTAGCGAAGAAGTGGCCGTAGAGATGCACTTTCTGTACCAAGTCCCACTCTTCCTCGGTCATGTTAAACACCATCTTGTCGCGCAGTATACCGGCGTTGTTGACCAATATATCAAGCTTGCCAAACGTGTCGACGGCGGTTTTGATAATGTTCTCGCCGCCGGCCAAAGTCGTTACCGAGTCGTAGTTGGCTACGGCTTCTCCACCCATCTGCTTGATTTCAGCCACTACCTTGTCCGCTGCTGACGCGGAACCACCGGTGCCGTCGACGGCACCGCCGAGGTCGTTAACCACCACCTTAGCACCCTCCGATGCCAGTGCCATGGCTTCTCCCCGGCCAATGCCACCACCAGCGCCGGTGACCACAGCCACTTTGCCCTTTAATCTGTCACCCATCGTCTTGCACTCCTTTCTGCTTCATTCTATTTTAGACACCGTTTACTGGCACAGACTCGCAACGGGGACTAAGCTAGATCCTGACTCTTGATTCAGAGGACAATCAAACCCCTGCGGAACTAACCTCTACTTGGCAGGATAGCGGTAGCAGTACCTGGCGTTGTCACTTCACCCTTGCCGTTCTCAATCCAGATTTCGCAGTCTACGTAGTGCTCACCGTCCTCGACATACTTCTTGGTGACCTTCCCTTTACAATACCAGGTCTCCCCTTCCTCGGGTGTACCTATTGTTGCCATCTTCCGGGGCCAGTCCATCGCCCGGTAGCGACAGGAGAACTTCTTCAGCGTTGCCTGCTCACCTATCCAATCAGTCATTAGCTGAACCAGCCACTGCCTTTTCAATGCGCCATGGACAATCCGGCTATTTACTCCCTGAGAGCTGGCAAACGAATCGTCATAGTGAAGTGGGTTGAAGTCCCCTGAGGCACCCGCCCATTTGACCAGCATTAGACTGGTAGCCACCTTGGGCAAAGGAGTCACCTCATCATCTACCTTGACATCTTCCCAATAGAGTTGCTTGGCCATTTGTCTCCTCCTCGCGGTAGTAGTGGACGAGTTAGCGCTGAATTGAAGTCGCGCGAGCGATGGCTACCAGGGCACCGTTCTGATTATGGTAAGTCGTCTCGACAATGAGAAAAGCCATGTTGCCCGTTTTGCCCTCTCGCTCAACGATATCCTTGATCACCGACTTGACTGTCAAGATATCTCCGGCGCAGACTGGGCAGAAGAATTCATACTCTATACCACCGTCAAGGCCACGAGGGTAGCCGGCTTTGGCCAGGGCGAGTCCCAGCCCACCTCTTGATTCGGCAGCATCGCTCACGTCGGTAGGTCGTTGGAAGATGGCGCCTCTGGGTAGCTTGGCCGGCCAACCAAAGAAGCCCGGAGGCGCTATAAGGGAACCGTACCTTGAGTTCCTGGCATACTCTTCGTCCCAGTAGACCGGATTCGCGTCGTCTACCGCATCAGCGAATCTCTTGATAGCTCCTTTCTCCACTTCAGCAACAGTAGCGCCTGCGCCTTGACCGATAAACTTGGTTACCTCTTCAGGTAGCATGTTTACACCTCCCGTTAGAAGCTAGAAGCGACTGTAATTTTATATCGTTCACAGCCTTATTGTCAAAGTGTTAAGCTTGACTAGCTCCCTGTTTGAAATCTATACTGCTGGTTAGCGGCTTATTCTATTCCCCACGGCGACGCGCAGCCTCGGATCAATTCCACCGGCTGATAGTGATGATAGCATGGATTAACTTTGCCGCACTCGTTGTCTCTGCTCTCCTCTTCCTGTACTTTTATGTGAAGAGCGTGAGCCCTGCTGCACTGGAGAAGAAGGTCGGCGAGACTGCCTACACCAGATGCATGCGATACAGAGTGATAGCCTCAGCCTTTGAGATCATCGCCGTCGCCAACTACATAGTCTACTTCTTCTATCCTCTGCCGGTTCCGCTCCCTCAGACCTTTCCATGGGACTGGTGGATTTCAATCGCAATTGCCATCATGATAGGCGTCCCCAGTACTTGCATTATGGCGATAGGTTTGAAGGACGCAGGCGAGGAATCCCTCGCGCCAAAGAAGGAACATAGGCTCTACGGCGGCATTTATCGGAAGATCAGACACCCCCAGGCACTCGGCGAGCTTCTTCTATGGTGGGTGGCAGCATTCATACTGAACTCCCCGTTCCTGGCGGTATTCTCAATAATCTGGATACCAATCTTCTATGTGTTCTGCTGGGCAGAGGAGAGAGACCTTGTTATCCGCTACGGTGAGGCCTATCTGGAGTACCAGAGGAACACCGGCTTCGTCATACCGAAGCGCAGAAGGAGTGCACAATAGGAAGGGAAACCCGAACTGGCTTGCCAGGGCTCAACGAGTCTCAAGCCTGAGCCTGGCTTTCCTTCTCCTTCAAAGATTGTCTTTCTCTTTCCTCCAGGATGATTCTGGTCGCCATTCGGGCAGTCTCCCCCACAAGCGTTGAGCATTTGTCCATCATGCCGGCCTTCATGGCTGCCTCCATCTCGGCCGGGTCATAGAGATTGAAGAATCTGCCCACCAACTTCGTCTGGATATCAGCACATCGGCAGGTACTGTACTTCTCAACAAACTGGTCATGCAGTTTCTTCGACAGTATGTTTGCCTTCAGTTGCTTCATCATATTGGGGAAGTCTTCCTTTTTCCTGCCGAAAAGGTAACTTATCGCCATAGTCCCGCCGGAAAGGGCACCGCAGTGCCCATCTCCCGTCAAGCCCACCCCATCTGCAAGCCCGGTGGCGGCCCTGAAAACATCATCATTCTCGATATCAAGCGCCTCAAAAATGCCGGCAATG
>JAUVVE010000141.1 GCA_030604795.1 Dehalococcoidia bacterium
CTTGCACCTCAGCGAATATCCTGATAACACGGCCGTACTCTGGGAGAATCATCCACGCTGAAAGCCCGCCATACGCCAAGCCAAGTCGTAGATCCTTCGGTCGCTTCGCTCCCTCAGGATGACGCAGGGGAAGGGCTCACTCAGAATGACACGGAGCAAAGCGTTCAGCATCGCAGGCAGAGGGCACTCCCAGAATGAGCGGAGGCCAAGGGTTCAGAACGAAAGGTAATATTTCTGCATCCCCTATTGACAAATCACTCGCTACTGGATATTCTATGTAGCGAACCAACTGTTGGGCGGAAGATGAGTCCCCAACCCCATTGGGGACAGCGTAAGCGCCACAGATGCTTCTTGACAGTAAAGTGAGGTAATGTCTCGTGACGCCAGATAGGAAAGTCAACAGAGGTGTTATTCTAGCCGCTGGTGATGGTGACCGGTTAGGCTCTTTAACTGCCACGTGTCCCAAAGTCCTCTTGTCGGTGAATGACCAACCAATAATTAGCTACCCCATCCAGGCATTGGCAGCGGCTGGAATCAAGCAGATAGCGGTTGTGGTAGGTTACTTAGCGGACAAAGTGAGAGAGGAGCTGGGCGACGGCAGCAGGTTCGGCGTGAGACTGGAATATGTTCTTAACCCCGATTACCTCGGCGGCAATGCCATCTCAGCCTACAGGGTCAGAGATTGGGCAGGAGGAGAGCCGATTGTTCTTTGCATGGGCGACCACGTAATCGAGCCGAAGCTGACCAGGCAACTTGTGCAGGGCCTGACCTTGACTGAAACGCTGTGTGTTGACTATACGCCAGCAAAGCACCACCAACTAGCCGAGGCAACCAAGGTTCATGTCGATAGCGCTGGTTACATCAAGGACATCGGCAAGGACCTCGCATACTGGAATGCTCTCGATACCGGTGTCTTCCTTCTCGCAGAAAGCTTCTTCCGGGCTGTAGACGAACTTGCCCCCAGGCTCGGCATCAACGTTGAAATGAGCGATGTTGTTCGCTTCTTGGTGAACCAAAAGCATCGTTTTCATGCCTGCAGTGTCAGTGGTGATTATTGGGCAGACGTGGACACCCCGGAAGACTTAAACAGGGCGAGGTCGTAGGCAGCAAACATGGAAGCCGTATACGACGGCTACATCTCGAAGTACGTCAACAGGAAGATATCAGAGCCGTTGGCTCGTCTGCTGGCAAGGACGAGATTAACGCCCAATCAAACCAGTTGGGGAGCTTTCGGCATCGCACTATTGTCCTTTGTCAGCTTCATTCTTGGTCAGAATATCATAGGTGGCCTTCTGGCTCAGCTGTCGTCCATTGTCGATGGTGTAGACGGTAGCCTGGCACGTCTGAAAGGCATGTCATCAACATTCGGTGGTTTTCTGGATTCCGTGCTTGACCGGTATGCTGACATCCTGATAGTACTAGGGCTGACCTTGTGGTCTCTGGCGCACGAGACCTATTCTGGCATCTGGCTGCTAGGCTTTCTGGCCATCGCCGGCACCATTTGCGTGAGCTATACCAGGGCCCACATTGACCCTGGACACCGCCACATCTTTGACAGCGGGCTCAAATCTCTTGCCTCACGCGACATAAGGCTTTTCTTGATAATGCTAGGGGGAATCACCGGGCAAGCTTACTTCTGTCTTGGAGTCATAGCCGTTCTGACCAATCTGGTGGTTCTCTATAGGCTCATCTATTTGTACAAGTACTGCAGGCAAGAAACTGCCCAATTCGACTCTACTCCCTAAAGTAGCCAAACCCTCCGCAAGCAACACCAACTGCACCTATGAGCAGGCATAAAGGATGATCATCCAGTGTGATTTCGATGGCACCATAACCAGAAACAACCTCAGTGTTTTGCTTCGACAGAATTTTGCCCGCGGCGACTGGCAGAAGGTTGAGTCAGACTACCTTAACGGCCGTATGACCGTCGAGCAGAGCAACAAACTACAGTATGCGCTCATCAGGGAACCCAAAGATAAACTCCAAGAATTCGTCCGCCAGCATATCGAGCTAAGGCCGGGCTTTGTGGACTTTGTTAGGCACTGCCGAGACACCACCATTCCGCTCGTCATCGTTAGCAGCGGGCTAGATTTCTATATCGAAACGGCGTTAGTGCACATCGGCATGGAGGACTTGGAACTGCACTCCGGGCAGACGTCCTTCGGCCAGGAGGGCATTCTTGTCTCCTACACCGACCCCGAGGGTAATCTCATCAACGAGGGATTCAAGAGAAAACATCTGACCTGGCTCAGGAAACGAGACAGCCATATCGTCTATATAGGAGACGGACTCTCGGACTTGGACGCAGCACGCAATGCTGACCACATATTTGCCACAGACCACCTACTCAGATTGCTCAGTAGCAGCTCGGTCGCCTTCAGCGAGTTCTCTGACTTCCACGATGTACTACGCCAAATCCGCCACCTTTGATGGCCTAGTCTCGTCACCCAGGAGCTGCAGCGGCATCCTCCAGATGACGTCACCAAAACCGCCAGCAAGAAGTCGACTCCCAAAGGTCCCCTGCAAATGGCCATCAAGGATTCCTCAGAGAGTCTGACCTTATCGACATTCTTCGGTCGCGTAGTCTGTCCTGAGCCGGCCGGGGGAGCTGCATGCTTCGGACAGGTCTGAAGACCTGTCCCTACGTTTAGTCTCTGGTCATTGCGAGGCACACGGTGCCGCCGCAATCTCGGCAGAAAGCGGGGACTTTGCCCGGCCGGAGGAAA
>JAUVVE010000015.1 GCA_030604795.1 Dehalococcoidia bacterium
AATGCAGTGAATATCGCATTGGTTGCTTTTTCCCGCTATGTTGTACCTATGCTTCTTACCGGCCAGATTTTTGCCATTTTTGTCATGGTGGTAGCTGCGGCTGAGGCTACCGTGGGCATAGCCATAATAATTGCTATTTATCGCAACCGCGAATCTATTGATGTGGACAAATTCGACCTAATGAAATGGTAGCGAGCTAGAATATGTGGGTTCAGGTTAAGAGTGCGCCTAATTTGATGATGGCTGAGATGTGGAAGGATTTCTTTGAGGGTGAGGGGATCCCCACCCGGACTTTGCCTGACCCTGACAAACCTGGCATCGGCGGATCTCCAAGCTACCGTATTCTGGTCTCTCAGGAGAAAGTGCATGTTATCGAGGAGGTGTTAAGGAAACTCTAATGCCTCACCAGATTCCGTGGCTGATCTTTCTCTTGCCGGTGTTCTCCCTTATCATCATTTCTTTCATCCTCCGGCCTTTCTTTAATCATCGCCCGAAGCTTAGTGGTTATGTGACTATCGGTGCTATCGGTATTGCCTGTGCCTTTTCCTTTTGGGTACTGGCAGAGGTGTTTGGTGCTCCTGGTCATAAACTGGAGATACCTGATATCCAGTGGGTGGTGATTGGTGATCTTAGCGTTCATGTCGGGCTGATGGTTGATTCCTTGACTGCCGTGATGGTAGTGCTGGTCACGCTTGTCAGCCTGATGGTTCAAATCTACTCTCAAGGCTATATGCATGGCGACCCTGGATATCATCGCTATTTTGCGTTCATGTCTTTGTTCACTGCCTGCATGCTGGGCTTGGTCATGGCTGACAACCTAGTCTTCATGTTCCTCTTCTGGGAGGGCGTCGGCCTGGGTTCGTATCTTCTAATTGGCTTCTGGTTCCATAGACCTTCTGCTGCCAACGCGGCTAAGAAAGCATTTATAGTTACCCGTTTTGGTGACCTTGGTTTCCTTGCTGCTATCCTTTTGCTTTTCTACCACACAGGCACCTTCGATATCGCGGAACTGCATGGTTTGGCTATAGCCGGTGTTCTGGCTGGGACGACTTTAACCTGGGTAGCCATCGGCATTTTCGCCGGTGCTGCTGGCAAGTCAGCCCAGTTCCCATTGCATGTTTGGCTGCCCGATGCTATGGAAGGCCCGACGCCGGTCAGTTCACTGATACATGCGGCAACCATGGTCGCCGCTGGGGTCTTCTTGGTGGCTCGTTTCTCCCCGCTCTTTGAGCATTCCGAAGTGGCCTTGACTACAGTGGCTGCCATCGGCGGCTTTACGGCTATCTTTGCTGCCAGCATGGGCCTGGTAATGACCGATATCAAGCGCGTATTGGCTTACTCTACCATCAGCCAGCTGGGCTACATGATGCTAGGACTCGGTACCGGTGGCATGGCCGTGGGTATTATTCATCTGGTCAACCACGCCTTCTTCAAGTGTCTCCTCTTCCTTGGTGCCGGTAGCATCAATCATAGCACGGGGACTTTCGACATGCGGGAGATGGGTGGCTTGCGCAAGGCAATGCCATGGACCTTTGCTACCTTCCTTATCGCATCGCTGAGCCTGGCTGGTATCTGGCCATTCTCCGGTTTCTGGAGCAAGGATGATATCGTGGTGTCTGCTTTCGCTGGCAACTCGATACTGTTCTACCTGTCTATGATTACCGTCTTTATGACGGCCTTCTACATATTCAGGGTCATCTTCCTCACTTTCGGTGGCGAATACAGAGGTGGAGCTCCGTCAGAGCACGGCGGTCACGAACCTCAGGGGCCTCATGAATCGTCCAAGGTGATGGTTATTCCTATGGTTTTTCTTGCCGCAATGTCGATATTCTCGGGCTGGTTCAATATTACCGGCGGGTTCAATGAGTTCATGGGCCATGCTGGACATGGTCATGAGGTGCACAGTTTTGCTGAAGGCTTCTTCGGTATGCTTACTCATCCTGTGGCCTTGCTATCGCTATTGCTGGCTGTTTTGGGTATCCTGCTGGCCTATGCCATGTACAGCGCTAAATGGGTTTCAGCCGTAGCCGTGGGCAGGGTCTTCAAGCCCTTTTACACCTTGTTTTCCAGGAAGTACTGGATGGACGAGCTCTATGAGAGGGTGATTGTAGTCAGGGTTCTGGTTGATGGAATCTTCGCTGCTCTTGACTTCTTTGATGCCCGTGTTGTTGATGGAGCTGTGAATGGTGTGGCGGAGGGCACTGCGGCTGCTGGCAAAGCTGTACGACGGGTACAGACGGGTCAATTGCAGGTTTACGCCATGGCAATTGCTGTGGGCGTGGTAGCCATCGCCGTCTGCTACTATGTCTTTGGTTGAGGTAAATGGATTTGGATTTCAGCTATCTGACAGCCATAATCTTCCTACCAATAGTTGGGATGATTGTCATCGCGTTATTGCGTGACCCCCAGCCGAAAACCATAAGGCTCACGGCTCTTGCATTTACCCTGGCTTCGTTCGCGTTATCGATAGCTGTCTTTTGCCTATTTGACCGTTCCGGTGGAGCCGTTGGGCAGATGCAGTTTGAGGAAAAGCTCTCCTGGATACCGGCAATCAATGCGTTCTATCATCTTGGTGTTGATGGTCTCAGCCTGCCTATGGTGGTACTGATGACATTCCTCGGCGTCTTGACGGTCTTAGTCTCGTGGAAAATCGAATTACGACTGCGGGAGTACTTCATCTGGCTGCTACTTCTGGAAACAAGCATTTTGGGAGTCTTTTGCTCTTTGGACCTTATCCTGTTCTTCCTGTTCTGGGAACTGGAGCTCATACCGATGTATTTCCTCATTTCCATCTGGGGCAGCGGTAGGAAGGAGTATGCGGCCAACAAGTACCTTATCTACACTCTCGTGGGCAGCGCCATGATGCTGGCGGGCATCTTGAGCATTTACTTTATCACTGGCAGCCTGAGTATGATGGAATTGGCTGGCCTAGCTTTAGCCGCGCCAGCTATCCCGCTTACTGCGATGTTCTTCTTGCTCTTGACTGGCTTTGCCATCAAGCTGCCGGTGTTTCCATTGCACACCTGGCTGCCTGACGCTCATACCAATGCTCCCACCGCCGTCAGCGTCATTCTGGCCGGAGCGCTTCTGAAGATGGGCGGTTACGGGATGATTCGGCTCTGTGTGACTATCTTCCCTGAGGTTGCGTTGCGCTACGCCCCGTTGCTCGTGGTACTGGCTGTGGTCGGTGTGCTCTATGGAGCAGCGGTGACCTTGAGGCAGAAAGACCTTAAGCGGCTGATTGCCTATAGTAGTGTTAGCCACATGGGGTATGTGCTTCTGGGTATCTTCGCCTTGAATCAAATAAGCGTCACCGGTGCTACCTTGCAGATGTTCAGCCATGGCATCATCACCGGGCTTCTGTTTGCAATGGTGGGGCTGGTATATGACAAGACTCACGAGCGTAATCTCGACAATTTGGGTGGCTTGGCCCGGCAAATGCCGGTTATCGTGGTAGTGTTCAGCATCGCCGGTCTGGCGTCTCTATGTTTGCCCGGCACAAGCGGCTTTGCCGCTGAGTTCATCATCTTCATCGGTAGCTTCTCCAGCGTAGCTGTCAGTGGTATGCAAGTGTACACGCTTCTGGGTGTGCTCGGGATTGTTCTGACGGCTGGCTATATCCTGTGGATGCTGCAACAAGTTTTCTACGGCGAGCCATTAGAGAAGTTCGATGGTGTGCCTGATGCCGACAGTATCGAGAAGGTGTGCATCTTCTCATTCGTCGGCGCTATTATGCTGGTGGGTCTTTATCCAGCCGTCCTCACTGATGTAATAAGGCTGGGGGTCGAGCCGATAATTGGGCTAGTAGGGTTGTGAAGAGGGTGAGCTGTTGCTCCCACAATGTCAGCGGGGGTTGGGGCAAGTTATGCGGGATAGCAAAGGCAGGATACTCTTGGTGAAACACAAGCCGGAAAGGGACAGTCTGTGGCAGCGTGAATCGGTCTGCCCTGGTGGCAAGTTTGCGGCTGGTAGCGCTGTTGGTCGGGATGGTTTAGCCTGATGATAGTTAGTGAGCTTCATTTGTTGACACCGGAGCTTAGCCTTCTGGGCTTTGCCCTGGCGGTGATTCTGCTTGACCTGTTCATCAAACAGAAGAAGGTTCTGGCGGGTGTCAGTATTGCTGGCTTGTTGGTTTCGGCTGGTTGCACGCTGGCGCTGTGGGGAACACCAACCGCTGATGTATTCTACGGCATGCTGTCAGTTGACCGTTTTGCTCTTTTCTTCAAATTCCTATTTCTGGCGGTGGCTGTTCTGGTCATATTGGCATCTCAGGACTACGTAAGCAAGTTCGAGAGATTTCAAGGTGAGTACTATGCGCTGGTGCTTATCTCGGCTGTGGGCATGATGCTACTGACGGCGGCTGCAGACCTCATTGCTGTTTACGTGGCACTGGAATTGAGCAGCATCTCACTTTATATACTGGCAAGCTTCTTGAAAGACCAGAAATCAACTGAAGCTGGGCTTAAGTACCTGCTCCTAGGCGCCGTTGCTTCAGCCGTGCTTCTCTATGGCATGGCGCTGGTCTTCGGGCTTACCGGGCATACTTGCCTGATATGCATCGCCGATGTGGTTCAAGGAATGACCATCACAGGTCTCCTGGGTAGTCCGGCTCTACTTATGGGTATTATCCTTTTGGTTGCTGGCTTTGGCTTCAAGATTGCCTGCGTTCCTTTCCAGATGTGGGTACCGGATGTATATGAGGGTGCTCCAACGCCCATCACGGCTTATCTCTCCGTGGCCAGTAAAGCTGCAGGCTTTGCAATTATTCTTCGTGTGTTCTTTGTCGCCTTCGGTGCTCCAGAGTGGCTTAGCCTGGGTTGGGGAATGTTGCTTGCCATTCTGAGCGCCGTCACCATGACTGTGGGCAATGTGGTGGCTATCGTTCAGAGCAACATCAAGCGCATGCTTGGGTATTCCAGCATAGCCCAGGCTGGCTACCTGATGGTGGGGCTGGCCACTGTGGGAATGGCCGTGGGGGCTGACGAGGTGGGGCAGAGCGGCCTGCTTTTCTTCCTTATGTGCTATAGTGTTACTAACCTAGGAGCCTTCATCGCCATCATTGCTATCTCCAACAAGATCAATAGTGACGAGATTGATGACTACACTGGGATGGGCAAGCGGGCACCGCTCCTGGCTCTAGCTTTAACCTTCTGTCTGGTTTCCCTGACCGGCTTGCCGCCTACGGCCGGGCTTATCGCCAAGATCTATATTTTCAGCGGTGCGGTGAGCCACGGATTGTTGTGGCTGGTAATCATCGCCGTGATAAACAGCTGTATCTCGGCTTTCTACTACTTTAGGGTGGTTAAGGTCATGTGGTTGGGGGCTCCAGCCTCAGAGGAGAAAGTGCCTTCTTCGACCGCACTGCGTACTGCCCTATCTCTCTGCTGCCTTTTTGTCTTGCTTTTGGGCGTTGTCCCCGGCAGCTTCGTTGGCATAGCTGAAGCCGCCGCCAGGATTTTCGGTTCATAACCCCTCACGTGTCTTCCACCTTCTACACATCCCAAAACGGTGCTGGATTCGGTCTTACCGACAGCTCTTCTGTTCCCGTTCAGATAGGTGAGGCCTCGGCGACGCGAGGATGTTATAATGGGTGCACCATGTGGGGTGAAGGATAGACATTGTGCCATGGGAAGCTGGTGTAGACTGTTCTGGAGTGCCCAAGGTTTGATGATGAGGGGCAGAAAATGGCCCGTGCAGGGGTATTGACGAGGTAGCTCAAACCCTGTTGTAGACGCGGTATTTTCATATTTGTGATGACTGAACACAGGAGGCAACATGTCAAAACTAGCCGATGCTTTGGCCAATCTAGATGAGGATGAGGTGAGGAGGCTCGTACGCGAGAAAATAGATGCTGGCGTTGACCCCATGGCGATCGTCGTTGAATGCCGCAAGGGCATGGACATCGTTGGTGAGCGCTATAAGAGCAAGGACTACTTTCTCAGTGAACTGATCATCTCGGGCGAGATGTTCAAGGAGGCGATGGCTGTTGTCGAGCCTATGTTGAAGGCGGGCATGCAATCGGAGCCGATAAGCAAGATGGTCTTGGCCACGGCTAAAGGTGATATACATAACATAGGCAAGGACATCGTAGGCACCCTTCTTACGGCGGCCGGCTTTGAGGTCCATGACTTGGGGATAGATGTGGCGCCTGGTATCATCGTGGAGAAACTGGTTGAGACAGGCGCGCCTATCCTAGGGATGTCAGGCCTATTGACGCCCTCTTTTGAATCTATGAAGGAGACGGTTGAGGCTGTTGAGGCAGCCGGGTTGCGGGGCAGGGTCAAAGTCATAGTTGGTGGCGGGATCGTTACTGAGCGGGTGGGGAAGTACGTCGGTGCTGATGCTTTCACCAACGATGCATCTGAGGGTGTGGACATCTGTAGGAGGTTTGCCAAGGAGGCGAAGTAAGTGATAAAGGAGACTATGACTTCAAAAGAGAGGGTTGAAGCGGCCATCAACCTCGAACGCTATGACCGTGTGCCTGTGGCGCCCCTTATGGACGTTATGTTCCCCTCTCGGTACAAGGGTATGACGGTGGCCCATGGCATCTCTCATTGGAAGGAGGGCTTTCAGGCCATAGTGGATATCTTCGATGAGGTGGGTGGCTGGGATGCCATGATATTACCTGGATATAGCCTCGCTCTTACGCCGAGAGTCGCCTCAGGCGTTACGGCAGCTTTGGGTTCAGGAGATTACAGGTTTCCTGGTCAGGACCCCGGTGTCTCAGAGTATTCCCAGCCTCAATATGTGGAACGAGAGAGGTTGACTGTAGAAGATTATGATGAAATCATCAACCTGGGTTGGTCGGGCTTCGCCGAGAAGCACCGTGAGCGGTTTACTTTCTTTAGCCCTGACCAGATAATCGCCTGGACGCAGAGGCAAACAGAGCACTACACCAGGGAACGAGAGACATGGGATGCGCGGGGAATCCCATCACTTTGTGGCGCGATAGTCCAATCACCCCTGATGTTCCTGTCTACTAAGAGGTCACTGACGGCTTTCACCATGGACCTTCATAGGATCCCGGACAAGGTCGAGGCAGCAATGGATGCCATGGTTGATGGGTTCATCGAAGGTGCCATAGAGGCGGCCGGGCTTACTGGGATACCAGGCGTGTTTCTGGTGCTGGAAAGAGGGGGAGGCTTTTATTATCCATTGAGGATATTCGAACGGTTTGAGTTTCCCTACATGAAGAAGATGACGGAGGCATTTGCCGCCGAAGGCCTCCTCACAGTCATGCACTTCGACCAGGACTGGACGCTCAACCTCCCCTATTTGAGGGAGCTGCCAAGAAAGATGTGCGTTGTGGAACTGGATAGCACCACCGACATCTTCAAGGCGAAGGAGATATTGGGGGACCACATGTGCATCGCTGGGGATGTGCCAGCGTCGCTGTCCTCCATTGGCACGCCTGAGGAGATGGAGGCTTATTGCAGGAAGCTAATCGATATCGTCGGCAAAGACACTGGATTTATCCTCAGCTCCGGCTGTACAGTCCCAGCGGATGCCAAGTTCGAGAACTTCAAGGCGATGATTGATACTGCCAAGAGTTACCTACCCGCCAATTAGTCGTCGGTATTGGGCGAACTAGAGGAATACACAGTCGACAGCGAAGGCACTACCCAACTCTGCTAGGAGGGCTGTTTCCGGACAACGGGTATTTCGGGACTGACTGTTTCACGACGTTCATTGGCCGTGCGGCGTTATCTCGCAGGCTAACGGTACGGTGCGGATAAGAATGTGAACAGACATACTGTCGTCTTTGAACCCTCAGGCAAGAAAGGCGATGTTCAAGAAGGTGCGACGCTTCTTGAGGCAGCTCATGAATTGGGTGACGATATTGAATCTGTGTGCGGTGGTAAGGGCGTCTGCGGTAAGTGCTCGGTCAAGATTGATGAAGGATTGCTCGCCAGCCATGGCATAGAGTGGAGCGGACAGGTGCTCTCACCTCCGGCGGATGAAGAGGCGGAGCTTCTATCCCGACGTGGCCTTAGCAGTGAATACCGTCTGGCTTGCCAGGCCAGAGTTCTTGGTGATGTGGCGGTATTTGTTCCCGAGGCGAGCCGAAGGTCAAGGCAGCTTATCCGTAAGTCCACGATTGAGAGGACCATTCCGGTTAGGCCGGCCATCAGGAAATACTATCTGGAGCTCTCTCCGCCGACGCTGAGTGACGTTACGGCAGACTACGAGCGGCTGATTACCGAGCTGCGTCGCTCCTCGGGGCTGGAAGAGGTCATCATTGATTATGCAGTCCTCAAGGATTTGTCGCATATCCTCCGCAGTGCCGACTGGAAGGTAACGCTCACTGTCTGGAAAGGGCGGGAAATTGTCAGGGTCGAACCTGGCTATGTCGATGGCAGCTATGGGCTGGCTGTTGACATAGGCACCACCACTGTGGCTGGCTATCTGTGTGACCTGCAAACTGGTGAAGTTCTGGCGACAGATGGTATGTTGAATCCACAGATGGCCTACGGCGAGGATGTCATATCACGTATCAGCCATACGATGAAGGAGCCTGATGGACTCGCAGGTCTCAATCGAGCGATTGTTGACGGCATAGGTGAACTGGTTGTCAGTATCACCGGGCAGCTAGACCTTACGCCGGGCGACATTTCGGAGATGACTGTTGTTGGCAATACGGCCATGCATCATATCTTCCTTAACCTAGATCCGGTATGTTTGGCCAAATCACCGTTTGCGCCAACGGTAAGCGGGTCGCTTGACGTCAAGGCCCGGGAGCTGGGGCTGACTCTGGAGCAATCGACGAACGTGCACGTTCTGCCTGTTGAGGCTGGCTTCGTCGGCGCTGATAATGTGGGCGTGCTTATTGCTGAGGAGCCGTACAATCAGGAGGAGATGGTGCTCATTATTGACATCGGCACCAACGGCGAACTGGTGATGGGCAGCAGAGATAGACTCCTCTGTGCTTCGTGTGCTACGGGCCCTGCCTTCGAAGGTGCCACTATCGAGTTTGGCATGCGCGCTGCCCCGGGGGCGATTGAACGTGTCAGGATAGACAGGGAGAGCCTAGAGGTCCAGTTCAAGGTCATAGGTAGTGATGAGTGGAATACTGTTTCCTCTTCGGTCAAGGCCAAGGGCATTTGCGGGTCAGGCGTCATCGAGGCGGTAGCTGAGATGGTCAAAGCTGGTATTATTGAAAAGGGTGGTCGCTTTAGCCGAAAGCTTGCTTCCTCTCGGCTGATTACCGCTGAGGATGGCCCGGCGTTCATTATTGCCTGGGCCAATGAGACGGCACTGGGCCAAGATATTACCGTTTCCATCGAGGACGTGAGAGCGGTACAGCTGGCCAAGGGCGCGATGTATGCCGGGGCCAGAATTCTGATGGACAGGCTGGGGATAACCGGGTTGGACAAGATCATACTTGCCGGCGCCTTCGGTAGCTATGTCAGCAAGGAGCATGCTCTGGCTATCGGTCTCTTCCCTCAATGCGCCCCTGAGAAGGTCTACAGCGTGGGCAATGCCGCTGGTGAAGGTGCACGGCTCGCCTTGGTAAGCGTCGATAAGAGGCGAGAGGCTGAGCAGATAGCCAGGAAAGTGGAATACGTGGAACTCACCGTCGAGCCCCGCTTTCACGAGTATTTCATAGAGGCGCTGAGTTTTCCCGTTCCGAGCGTGCTCAGTAAGCCATAGTCCAGCTTGCTGCGGGCTCATCCAGCGCTTTGTTGAGGAGGTATTGCCATGCCTAAAGTGGAGACCGAACGTAAGGGCCGTTCCTTTGTTGTGACTATCAACCGGCCGGAGGTCCGTAACTGTGTGGACGGTGAGACCGCGGGGCTACTTTTTGAAGCTGTCGAATGCTTTCGGCAGGATGAAAGCCTTGATGTCCTCATCCTCACCGGCGCAGGCGAGCTTGCCTTCTGCTCAGGGGCTGACTTGAAGAGCATTGACAGCTTGGTGACTCGCCCTGGTGCTGAGGAGTCTGGTCCGATGGGTTTCACCCGTATCGTTGACCTCCCCAAGCCAACCATAGCTGCCATTAGTGGTTATTGCCTGGCCGGCGGGGTGGAATTGGCCTGCTGGTGCGACTTCCGCATCGCCGCTCGTAACGCCAGCTTCGGCATCCTCGACCGCCGCTGGGGTGTTCCCCTGGTAGATGGGGGCACCCAGCGTCTGCCCGAGATTGTGGGTCTGGGGAATGCCCTTTATCTGATTGAGACAGGCGTGCTCATTGACGCTGACCATGCATTCCGTATCGGCCTTGTCCAGGAGGTCGTCCCTGAGGGGCAGGCGCTGGCGCGTGCCCTCGAGCTGGCTGAGACCATGTCCGCCTATCCGCAGACCAGCCTGCGCAACGACCGTCAGAACGTATATGAGGGCGTGTCACTGCCCCTGCCCGAAGGCCTGAGGCTTGAGCAGCAGCTTCTTCAGGAGAGCATAGGTGACCCCGAGATGGCCGAATGGCTCCGCCGCTACGCCGCAGGTGACCGTCCACCACCACCCCGTCCCAGGGGTGCGTCAGATGGCCGTTAATCTACGCCAGGCTCCCTGTATGTAATGTCTCTCGAGTATTTGCGCAACGCAAAAAAGAATTCTAAGCTGCAAACTCCAAAGCCTGTAACAAAGAGGCGGCAGTATTGGATTTGACACTCTGGATCTTGATATTGTTTAGGATTTAGATATTCGAATTTGGGATTTGGTATATAGTAGCAGCCAGGGACGTGGGGCTTGCAGAGTTGGCCACTGAGCGGCGCTTCCAAGTATTAGTCTGTTTTCGACTGCTTGTCGCCTCTTCTATACGGGCACTTAGACACGCCGCAGTGGTCGCAGCGGTTAAAGTGCTGCAAGGTCTTA
>JAUVVE010000126.1 GCA_030604795.1 Dehalococcoidia bacterium
AACACAGTATGTGCCTATCCTAATTATACACATGGGCACAACAAAGTGAAATCGAGCGGTGACGCTGAGGTGCCCGCATCACGCTCTAGCGAAGAAGACGAGAATAGAACGCGTCGGGCACGTTTCGCGGAATTCCAGATTAGGGTAGGGAATGGGTCGCACGCGGAGCTTATCTATAGTTGTAGCCAGCGACTGCCCGGTGTCTGTTTGGGGCCAGTTGGACGGGCACCTGTCTCACTCTCCAGTCTTAGCTTGCCCTGATCGTCTCTGTCCCTATGTACGGCCTTAGTGGCTCAGGTACCGTTACGCTGCCGTCAGCTTGCTGATAGTTCTCCAGCACCGAGATGAGTACTCGGGGTAAAGCAAGCCCCGAACCGTTGAGGGTGTGGGGGAAACGTGGTCCGGCCTGGGGTTTTGGACGGTAGCGACTGTTGGCTCGCCTCGCCTGGAAATCACTGCAATTGCTACACGAGCTGACTTCCAGCCATTCACCGCAGCCCGGAGCCCACATTTCGATATCGAAGGACTTGGCAGACGCAAAGCCGAGGTCTCCGGTACACAGTTGCACCACACGATAGGGGATATCCAGCCGGCGGCACACGTCCTCGGCATCTTTCACCATCCTGTCGAGCGCGTCGTCAGAGGCTTCCGGCTCGGTGAATTTGTAGAGTTCTACCTTATCAAACTGGTGTCCTCGCTTGATGCCCCGGGTGTCCTTTCCGGCGGCCATCTTCTCTCGACGGAAGCAGGCGGTGTAGGCAACGTAGTGGAGAGGCAAAGAGCCTGGCGGCAGGATTTCGTCGCGGTGCAGGTTGGTGAGTGGTACCTCGGCCGTAGGCACAAACCATAAATCGTCTTCCTCATCATGGTACAGGTTATCGGCGAACTTGGGCAGGTTGCTTGAGCCTACCATACATTCCCGTTTCACCATGAAAGGAGGGTAGATTTCTGTATAGCCGTGCTCATTCGTGTGAAGGTCAAGCATGAAAGCGATGAGTCCCCGCTGAAGGTGAGCCCCTAGGCCCCGAAGGATGTAGAAACGGCTACCGGATAGCTTGACACCCCGCTGGAAGTCGATAATGCCCAGCCTTTCTCCCAGCTCCCAGTGTGGTAATGGCGTGAAGGAGAAATGGCGCGGCTGGCCCCAGGAGCGCACTTCTATGTTGTCTCGTTCATCGTTGCCAACAGGCACATCAGCCGCCGGGATGTTGGGCAAGCGAAGCAAATGGTCTTCCAGCTCAGCTCCAAGCTGGCCTATTTCTGCCTCCAGTGAACTAATCCTTTCCCCGATTCGCCGCATGTCGGCAATAAGCTGAGGCGGCTTATCTGCCATCCTGCCCAGTCGTTTGCTTACCTCATTCCGTTCGGCTCGTAGCGTTTCCATCTCACGGAGCAACTGGCGCCATCGCTCGTCAAGCCTTAGGATTTCATCGAGCGGAGCGCTGTCACCGCGTTTCTCCAAAGCCTGGCGGACTACCTCCGGGTCGTCGCGGATGAGCTTGATGTCCAACATAGCAGCGCGCGTCTTTCGCTATTTCGCCCGTAGTTGTGGAAAAAAGATGACCTCGCGGATGGATTGCTTGTCAGTCAGTAGCATTACCAGGCGGTCAATGCCGATTCCCAGGCCGCCAGTAGGCGGCATGCCATATTCCAGAGCCAGGATAAAATCGTCGTCGATGACCTCGACCTCTGGTTCCCCGTCTTGCGTTGTCGCTCCCGTTAGTTCAGGGGTCGTGCTTTGCGCCTGGCGCAAGGCTTGCTCCTGGGCTTCAAAGCGCTTACTCTGCTCGACGGGGTCGTTGAGTTCGGAAAAGGCATTGGCGATTTCCATACCGCCAACAAAGGCCTCGAAGCGCTCGGCCAGCTGTTCATCGTCTTCCTTCCTCTTAGCCAGTGGCGACATCTCCACAGGATAATCCACGAGGAAGGTGGGCTGAATGAGGCTGGGCTCAACAAAGGTAGAAATAAGCTCGTCTACGAGCCTGCCCCTATCCTTGTTGGGGTCTGGCTGTATTCCAAGTTGCTCCATCCTTGCGCGCAATGAGGCAGTCTCAGGGTAGTCTTTGAAATCAATGCCGCAACGGTCTTTGATCGCCTCCCGCAGGGTGACATGCCGCCATGGAGGAGCAAGGTCGATACGCTCACCGCCAAACTCGACTTCAGTCCGGCCGACGACTTCCTTGGCAACATAGCACACCATGTCTTCCACCATCTTCATCACATCGGTGTAATCAGCATAGGCTTGGTAGCTTTCCAACATGGTGAATTCGGGATTGTGTGTGGTGGAGATGCCCTCATTGCGAAATACGTGTCCAATTTCGTAGACCTTATCAAAACCGCCTATGATTAGCCGCTTCAGATAGAGTTCCAAGGCGATGCGCAGAAAAAGGTTCTGGTCAAGAGCCTGGTGGTGCGTCTTGAAGCGGCGAGCCAGGGCACCGCCTGCCAGCGGCTGTAGCACCGGCGTTTCCACCTCAAGGAAGCCTCGCTGATCCAGGAAACGGCGGAGAGCTGCAACAATCTGGCTGCGAAGGGTAAAAGCAGGCTTGACCTCTTCATTGGAGATTAGGTCGAGGTAGCGTTGTCGGTAGCGTTTCTCAATGTCGACCAGCCCGTGCCACTTCTCAGGCAACGGTTGAAGGGACTTGGCCAGGAGAGTGAAATCAGCCACCTCGAGGGTAATCTCGCCAGTCTTGGTTCGAAAAAGCTTGCCCTTTGCACCAACGATGTCGCCGATGTCGAGGTCAGCAAGAGATTCGTACTTTTCGCTGCCAAGGATGTCGGACCCAAAGTAAAGCTGGATCTTGCCCGAACCGTCACGAATATCGAAGAAAGCAATTCTGCCCATGAAACGACTGGCCGTGATACGACCGGCGAGGCTCAATTCTGAGCTCGGGACAGCGTGCGGGCTTGTTTCCTGGTGCTCAAATAGCGACACGGCCTCTTGAGCGGTATGCGTGCGATGATAGGAGTGAGGATAAGGGTCTATCCCTCGGTCCCGGATCCTTTCGAGCTTATCCAAGTAATGCTGTGCAATCTGGTCCGATCTCGCCATGGTGCTCAATTCACTTCGAGTATTTTCAGCTTGAGCATCCCCGCGGGAGTCGATAGTTCAACTTCATCACCGATTCTTTTGTCCAAGAGCGCTTTCCCGACCGGTGACTCGTTGGATATCCTACCCTCAACAGGGTTTGCTTCGGTGCTGCCCACGATAGTGAATTGCTCTATCTTCCCATCCTGATTCTCAATAAGTACCTTGTTGCCCAACTCCACTATGCCTGGCGAGGCTGGTGACTTGATAGCCACGGCATTCCTGATGATGTTCTCCAGCGTGAGGATTCTACCTTCAACGAAAGCCTGGTCATTCTTGGCATCGTCATACTCGGCATTATTCTCAGTACCACCCATCTCTCTGGCGCGCTGAATCTTGGCGGCGACCTCCTGCCTGCGCACTGAAAGTAGATGTTGTAGTTCCGACTGTAGCTTGCCCAAACCCTCTTGAGTAATCACAATCTTCTTCTCGCCCATATCTTGTTCCTCGGTTGGGAAGGTAGTAAAAAAACTGAGAGCGCGTAAACCCTCAGTTGCCTTTGAAG
>JAUVVE010000075.1 GCA_030604795.1 Dehalococcoidia bacterium
ATGTGGGTGGCATTTCTTGTTATTGAGGATAGCTGCTGCTGTTGCCAGATCTTCCAGACGGCCGTTGGTGCACGTGCCGATGAATACCTGGTGTAGTCTGGTGCCGGCGAGTGTATGTGCTGGAGCAATGTTGTCCACGGTGTGGGGCATGGCTACCATGGGCTCAAGCTCGGCGGCGTTAATGGTGATGACTCGCTCGTAATCGGCATCCGTATCAGGATAAAGAGCTTTGTACTTGTTGCCTCTGCCCTGAGCTGTCAGATACTCCTTGGTAACATCATCGCTGGCAAAAAGTCCCACCTTTGCCCCAGCTTCTACCGTCATGTTGGCTGTGGTCAGGCGCTGTGACATAGTCATGTTGGTCACGGTTTCACCGCTGAATTCTAGTGCCTTATAAGTGGCGCCATCGGCTCCAAGTGTGCCGATAAGGTAGAGCACGAGGTCTTTGGCGCAAACCTTTTCTTGAAATGCACCATCGATGACCACCTTGAAGCTCTCTGGTATCCGGAACCATGTCTTGCCCAGGGCGAGAGCAACGGCAACATCACTGGAGCCCATTCCGGTAGCGAATGCCCCCAAAGCGCCGGCAGTCACTGTGTGGGAGTCGGAGCCGATGATGATATCTCCAGGGTTGGCAAACCCCTCGGCTACTAGCTGATGGCATATCCCGTTGCCACCCTCGAAAATCAAGCATCCAGTTTCCTGAGCAAACCGACGCAGGAATTGATGGTCATTCGACAACTGGCGGCTGGGGCTAGGTATGGCGTGGTCAAGGAAAACCGCAGTTCGTTCTGGGTTAGCTAGATGGCTGAGGGCACTTTCTTGGAATTGCCGTACGGTAAGAGGGCCCGTGGTGTCTTGGACGAAGACGAAGTCTATGGGGGCGATGACTATGTCTCCAGCTCGGGCATCCACTCCTGATTTCTGGCTCAGGATTCTCTCACTGAGGGTTTTGCCCATTGAAGCCTAACCGATTATGGCTAATACGGCGCCTCCACTCACTTTGTCGCCAGGCTTGAAGTTTATAGCCTTGATCTTGCCGCTGACAGGGGCGACTATGTCATTTTCCATCTTCATAGCCTCCAGAACGACGACACTGGCGCCTGCCTTGACTTCATCGCCTTCTTTAACTACATAGCGGATGATTGTGCCTGGTATTGGGGCGGTCACCGGAGTCTCTCCAGCAGCCACAGCTGTCTCGGCAGGAGGTGGAGCTTCCTTCTTTTCTACCGGTGCCGCAGGAGCTTCCGCCCTAGGCGGTGCTGACGCTGCTGGTGGTTGTGCAAGAGTATGAAGTGAAGGGGCAGCGAATGTGGTCGGGCCGCCTGTAGGCTCAACTTCAACCTCATAGTATTCATCGCCAATGTAGACATTAAACTTTCGGAGTGACGGCCCTTTTGGCGGTGCCTTCATCTCCACCTTTTCCACCAGACCGCCAGCTTTGGCTTTGGCAATAAGCTCATCTTCTCGTTTTGCATCTTCTAGAGTCTTCGGCTTGGTTTCTTCGGGTGGTGTCTCCAGGCCAAACTTCCACTTCAGGAAGCGCATCCCGGTGGTGGGGTATAGAGCATAAACAAGCACATCACCGATGTCCTTGGCAATATCTTTGGTGGCTTCTTTGGCTTCTTCTAGCTCTGGCTCGAGAATATCAGCTGGTCGGCTGGTGATGGGCTTGCTTCCACGTTCGTAGCCTTTGAGGACCTCTTTCTGTACCTTGGGGTCAATTTGGGCTGGTGGCTTGCCATACAGGCCATAGACGTAGTCTTTGACTTGGCTAGAAACCATCTTGTACCTGCCGAAGAGGACGTTTTGAACCGCCTGAACACCAACAATCTGGCTGGTGGGGGTGACCAGCGGTGGATACCCCAGTTCCTTTCGAGTTCGCGGGAGTTCGGCATAGACTTCAGGCAGGCGGTCGAGAGCGTTGGCTTCTTTCAGTTGAGCCACCATGTTACTGAACATGCCGCCGGGGATTTGGTGCTGCAGTACGCGTGTGTCAATAACTGACATCTTGGTGGTGTCCAGGAAGTCCCGGTACTTGGGCGCGATGGATTCGAAGTACTCGCCCAGCTTGAGGAGGTGCTCCAAATCGAGTCCGGTATCTCTGGAAGTGCCGCGGAGCGCAACTACGATAGGCTCTATCGCCGGGTGAGCGGTGCGTAAAGCGAAGGGAGCGATACAGGTATCGATGAAATCAACTCCAGCCTCAATGGCTTTGAGATAGCTCATAAAAGCCATGCCGCTGGTAAAATGGCTGTGCAGATTGACCGGTATCTTCAGGGCCTGCTTCAAAGCTTTGATTAGCTCGTAGGCATCGTCAGGGGCGATTAGCCCAGCCATATCTTTGATGCACAGGCTATCAGCCCCCATGTCTTGAATAATGACGGCTTTCTTTACAAAATAGTCGCTATTGTATACAGGGCCACCTAACTTGGGCTCTGTCAACGAGTAGCATATGGAACCTTGGATATGTTTGCCTTTGTCTTTAATGGCCTCGAAGGCAGTTTGGAAGTTCCGCTCATCGTTGACAGCGTCGAACACACGGAAGACGTCAATGCCGCAGTCGGCGGCATGGTGGACGAAGGCGGTGACGACATCATCGGCATAATTGCGGTAACCGACCAGGTTCTGCCCGCGCAGCAGCATCTGCAACTTGGTATCAGGCATTAGCTTCTTCAAGGTGCGGATTCGTTCCCACGGGTCTTCATTCAGAAATCGGGTCATGACATCAAAGGTGGCACCACCCCAGACTTCCATAGACCAGAATCCTGCCTTGTTCATCTCCGGGGCGATAGGTTCCAGGTCGGCAGTTCGCACGCGGGTAGCGAACAAGGACTGATGCCCGTCCCGGAAAGTAAGGTCAGTGACCTTTACCGGATCTCTATTCTCTTCAACCGTGCTCATGTCAAGTGCTCCTTACCTGTGAATTCTGTACAGAACTCTGATGATATCATGACCTCTTACCTGTTGGCTCTCTTCGTGTGCCAGTTGGTCCTGGTTCTCATTAGCTCTTGGTGTCCGAAAAGTCGCCACGGGCTCATTTGAGCGTTGGGTGGAGTCAAGGCAGCGAAGCCCTTGCTCGCCTCTTCTTGCTGAACGTAGGCGCTGACTGCTCCGGTTATGGCTGCCGCCAGGCGCTTGTTCATGTGCTATTCTTATCTCCTAGAGGGGGATGTTGCCGTGCTTCTTTGCCGGGTTAGTATCGGTCTTGTTTCGCAGAATTCTCAAGGCTCTAATCAGCTTGGGTCGCGTGCTTCTGGGGTCAATAACATCGTCGATGTAACCCTTGCCAGCGGCTACATAGGGGTTGGCGAACTTGGCTCTGTAGTCGGCGACCAGTTCTTGCCGCGTCTTTTCTGGGTTCTCCGACTTGTCGATGGCATCTTTGAATACGATGTTTACCGCTCCATCCGGCCCCATTACAGCGATTTCTGCCGTTGGCCAGGCATAGTTGATATCGCCGCGCAGGGCTTTGCCGCACATTGCTAGATAGGCGCCACCATAGGCTTTGCGGGTAATGGTGGTGACTTTAGGGACGGTGGCCTCGGAATAGGCGTAGAGGAGCTTCGCGCCGTGCCTGATAATACCCATGTGTTCCTGGTCAGTGCCTGGCATATAGCCTGGAACATCAACCAGAGTGACCAAGGGAATGTTGAAGCAATCGCAGAAGCGAACGAATCTGGCGGCCTTGTCTGAGGCATCGACATCAATGACCCCGGCGAACTGAAGGGGTTGTTGGGCTATTATGCCGACACTCTGCCCGCCCATTCGGGCGAAGCCAACGATGATGTTGCGAGCGAAGTTCTCGTGCACCTCCATGAAATCACCCCTGTCCACTATTCTCGCAATCACCTGCTTCATATCATAGACTTTAACCGGGTCATCCGGCACAACAGAGAGAAGTTCCTCATCCATGCGGTCGGGGTCATCACCCGTGTCCATGAAAGGCGGCTCTTCCATGTTGTTTTGAGGTAGAAAGCTCAGCAACTGTCGCACCGCTTGGAGGCATTGCTGGTCGTCATCGGCGACGAAGTGACAGTTGCCGCTCTTGGTAGCATGGGTCATGGCACCACCCAGTTCTTCCAGGCTGACTTCTTCGCCGGTGACTGATTTGATTACTGCTGGGCCGGTAATATACATTTGCCCTGTGCCTTTCACCATGAAGACGAAGTCGGTTATGGCGGGTGAATAGACAGCACCCCCGGCGGCTGGTCCCATCACCGCCGAAATCTGAGGCACCACGCCCGAGTAGATGGTATTGCGCACAAAGATATCGCCGTAGCCTACCAGGCTGTCTACTCCTTCCTGAATACGAGCGCCTCCTGAGTCCAGCAGGCCGATAACAGGAGCGCCATTCTTGGCTGCCAGGTCCATGGTCTTGCAGATTTTCTCTGAAGCCACTTTCGACAGTGAACCACCGAAAACGGTGAAGTCCTGGGAGAAGACGAAAGCGTCTCGGCCATTGATTTTGCCGTAGCCGGTGACTACAGCGTCGCCGAGGAACTTCTGTTCCTCCAGGCCGAAGTCAGTGCAACGATGCAGCACGAACGGGTCTAACTCTTCGAAGCTGCCCGGGTCGAAGAGAAGCTCAATCCGCTCCCTGGCGGTGAGCTTGCCTCGCTTGTGCTGTGCTTCGATGCGCTTGGGTCCACCGCCGGCGGCAGCCTGCTCTCTTAGCCTGCCTAGTTCAGTGATCTTGTCGTCAATCCCCATTTTGCCTTTCAACCAAATCGGTCTGCGAATCGGTTAGATTGGGAGGACGCGTTCTCCTGGTGGCATATTCTAGCATATTCTACCACGTGGTCGCTAGGAAGTTGCTCTGTACGGTTGCTTGCATGGTAGAATAGACATCTGATGGCTGGGAGGTTGAGCAAAGCGTCGTTGGTGAAGTGGCGTGAGGCTAGAGGTGGTTCTTCTTTGGGTGTCACCCGGTGCCGAGGCACGACGTTCCGTTGGGGCGAGCGGACCTATGTCATGGGCGTCATCAATGTGTCCCCGGACTCCTTTTCCGGCGATGGCTTGGCCGGCGTCAATGCGGCTTTGACTCAGGCACAACGCTTCGTTGCTGAGGGTGGCGATATGCTTGATATCGGCGGTGAATCTACACGGCCAGGCTCGGCTCTCATATCAATTGATGAGGAATTGAAGCGGGTGATACCGGTGCTTGAGCGG
>JAUVVE010000010.1 GCA_030604795.1 Dehalococcoidia bacterium
ACGGAGATTTTCACTGAGACCATGTGCGTCAGTTGAGATGCCCGAAGGGCTCATACCATCATACCGCACTCAGAGTGAAAGGGACCGCAGAGCGCAAGTATCCTCTGCACGTCCGAGTCAGAGTAGATGAAGCACCAAACCCGTTTGAAGAAAGGCTAACAGTCGATTGCCTTAGTAAACCTAATGACTGGGCAAAACAGCATTGGGGCTGACAAGCAAACCAGAGGCTCGAAGTAGCATCGACATGCCCGGACTTCCGTCCATAGACTCGGGGCATACGAGGAGATAGCCGCACACCCTCCAGACGTTATCCAGTGTGTCAGATCGACAGACAAGGTTGGCAAGGATTTCCAAGACCCCAGCAAAGCGTACCGCTATCCCCAATACCCACTTATGACCTGCAAGAATCTAGGCAGCCATATTTGCTAAAATCTGAGTCAAAGCAAGTGTAGAGATGTTCTAATTACCCTGCAATGGATGTATAATCGTGGGAAATACAAGGCTTCGCCAGACAAACAGACAGTTGCAGGTACAACACGTGGGGATCCCAGCGGGGCTGCGCTGACTAATTACACTGGAGGTAATACTATGAAGGAGTTACGACCGATTATTGCACTGGCATTGAGACTTGTTGCTGTGGCCATGGCTACAGCAAGCATATTGCTCATTGCCCTCAACGTGGCGACCATCCAAGTTCACGTGGTGCTTCTTGCCGTCGGGCTGTTCGCGCTATGTATCGCGTCAATCGTGTGGGAATCCAGACCATAGTACGGCGCTTTTGCTAACCAGCCGTGCCCTGATATCAGTGCACCTTTGCTTGCGCAGCGCGGGGCGCACCATTCACAACCTGAAGCGCCGGGCAGTCGTCGACAGCCATCTTTCCCTTGCGCCGCACTTCAGTCTCTCGCAGTCAAACGTCCGCCGAGATTGCCTCTATGAAAGCCGAAACCACCCCTGGACCGAACTGGCTATTTGCATTCCGTCCAAGTTCTTCAATCGCCTCTTTCCAATGATAACATCTGGTGTTAGGGAGATCGAGTGTCTGTGCTAGACAACACGTCGCCGGTATGGCTTAGCCTGAGCTCTGTCTGCCAAATCTTCCCCTCGTGTCTTCGAGCTGCTTATGAAACACGTAGACATAACGGAAGAGCCATCTGCAGAATTCGACGATTTCTTCCGCATCAGTCTTGTCAGCCCACCTTTTTTCCTTGGAGTCATGCGCCGCAAGGCTTTCCTCTAGTCTCGGTTCGCGAGTCCATTCCTTTCCTTTAACGCAGGTGTTATTCCATGGCTGACTTCAAGTGAATCTATTTGGTCAAATAGGCTGTCCCCTTTTGCACCCAAATCTTGCATGGCTTCTTCCAGCGCTCGTCTACACATAGCCACACAGCCGTTCCAGATCCCCCCGTTTAGTGATTTGAGTGCCTCACCGAAAGCCATCCTGACGCCCTCTGGGAGTTCCTCATCAGGCTCACGCTCTAGTTTCGGGTATGCATCAAGAATCACATCTGTGCGCTTTTCAGATGGATACCTGTAATAGGTGGGCTTCCCGCAGTTCTGGCATATGTCTAGCTGTACCACTTCTGCTGAATCTCGGATGTGTACAGGAATACCCGGGCTAAAGTTGGACAGTCCCTTACAATGTGGACATCTTCTTAAGGGCATCGCTTCCCTTCTCCTTACCTTGGCGTTGACGATATTGTACTCCACTTGTGTTTTTTCGGCTAGGCATGTAGTCCCTCCTTTCGGTGAGTTCCACAACAGGCTCAGTGTTAAGCAAAAACTGAGGCAAAATGCTAAAATATTTGCTGGTTTCCTATCCGGGGAAGTGTCGGAATTGGCAGACGAGCATGATTTAGGATCATGTGCCGCGAGGCGTAGGGGTTCGAGTCCCCTCTTCCCCATTCAGAGACAATAGAACCGCCTCCCGAGTAGGCCAGCTCAACGTTGAGGCCAAATACCACAGCTTATCTGCGACTTTAGTACTATTGACATTCTGTGCCGGAATGGTTTATTGTTTAGGATAAAAAAGGGAGGTGCCTAGATGCCACAAGCGTACTGTATGAAGTGCCGTGCCAAGCGGGAAATGAAGGATGCCAGAAGCATAACCATGAAGAATGGTAAGCCAGCAACTCAGGGTGTATGCCCTACTTGCGGGACTAAGATGTTCCGGATAGGCAAGAGCTAACGCCGCCCGTGCCGCGACATGCAAAGGCTGAGTATACACGTGCCGTGAATACTCAGCCTTTCTCTTCCAATTGAGTGTTGCGGGCACCTGTTATATTCAGAGGCTCTACCAAGCGTGTCACCTACAGGAGTTGCCACGAGCCTGGCCGACAATAACTGACCCAGGTCACCTAAGTCTGCGCTCAGCATCTTGCCGACTGGGCTGTTACGTGCTGACTTCCGAGTCTGGACGTGCCCCCTTGCCAGGCTGTCCGGCAATCCCGACTTCTCTACACACTCCTAGGAGTCACAAAGGTTCCCCTTTGAAGTCATTCGAAGGTAGGTAGGTAACGCCGTCTACGGTTAAACTGGAAGAAACTTTGTGTGGCAGTCAGCCGCAAAAGACGGCAATCTGTCCAAATCGGGAAACAAGCCTGAGCCAGGAAAAAGACTCCACCCTTGGACCGCTCATTTCAGGCTGGACTACCTGGCTTTTTGTCTCTGTGGTGGGCCATTGTGGACTCGAACCACAGACCCCGGTCTTATCAGGACCGTGCTCTAACCAACTGAGCTAATGGCCCCATGAGCAAGTATAGCTTTTGCCAAGAGAAAGTGTCAAGGTTGGCCAGCCTCTTTGCCAGTGTTCTGCGATTCCGGCACAATCCAAGTATTGAGGACAAACGCCATCCTGTCAAGGAGATGGCGATAGTAGGAGGGGCAGAGATGACGAGTTCGCCAACGATGACGGGCTCCCCCAATCAAGGATGACATGCCAACCAGGCGGGTAGTATAATAGCCATAGGCGACTGACATCACTGGCAGCGTTCTGATGAGCCAGAGCAATTCACCCAAGCTTTCCCTATTTCCCCTGACAAGTGAAGTGAATAGTCGCGGTCACCTTTGTATTGGTGGCTGTGACACCACTGCGCTGGCCGACGAATATGGCACGCCCCTCTACGTTTTCGATGAGTTTACGCTTCGCTCCAAGTGTCGAGAGTTCCAGGCTGAGTTTACCAAGCGCTATCAGGATACACTGGTCATATACGCATCCAAGGCTTTCCTGAATCGGGCCCTGGCCCTCATCTTCAAAGAAGAAGGCCTGGGACTGGATGTCGTCTCTGGAGGTGAGCTAAATGTAGCTCAATCGGTAGCTTTTCCACCCGACAAGGTCTATTTCCACGGCAATAACAAGAGGGTGGACGAACTAAAGCAGGCTCTAGGCTGGGGCATAGGTCGAGTTGTAGTTGACGATCTTCGCGAGTTGGACCTAATTGACACGCTGGCTGGAGAGATGGGAATCAATCAGAATATCTGGCTGCGCCTCACTCCGGGAGTTGACCCTCACACTCACCGCCACACAACCACCGGAATACTGGACAGCAAGTTTGGCTTCCCACTGACTACCGGACAGGCTGAAACGGCGGTAGCATGCGCTATGTCAGCGTCTAACCTCAGTCTCGTGGGTTTCCATTTTCACCTCGGCTCTCCAATTCCTGATACGTCTCCCTATCAACTGGCCATAGACCTGACTCTCCGTTTCGCGGGTGAAATGGAAGCCAAGCACAACCTCCATCTGGAAGAGTTCAGCCCAGGCGGAGGCTTTGCCGTCAAGTATACACTGGACCATACAACACCAGGCACAGCTGATTATGCGGAAGCCATAGCTTCAAAGCTGACAAGTATGGTCAGCGAACTAGGGCTGGCATGCCCCACATGTGTCATAGAGCCCGGCAGGGGAATTGCAGGGCAAGCGGGAGTAGCTTTGTACACCGTTGGCGCCATAAAAGAGATACCGAGAATGCGGAAATATGTTTGTATCGACGGTGGCATGGGGGATAATGTCCGCCCAGCTCTTTACGAGGCCAAATATGAAGCCGTAGTGGCCAACAGGCTCGACGAAGAGGAAACAACCAAGGTCACCATTGCAGGTAGATATTGCGAGTCAGCGGATATCCTGGTCCAGGGTGTAACCGTGGCTCCGGTATCATCGGGGGACATCATCGCCATACCAGTTAGTGGTGCCTACTCCATCCCTATGGCAAGCAACTACAACATGGTTCCCAGACCCGCAATTATCATGGTCAAAGATAGCAAGGCTCGCCTCATTCGAAAGCGCGAGAGTTACCGGGACCTCATGGCATTGGATTCAACCTGAAGGTAGACATGTGGCAGACAATAGGTCAACCCAAAGCAGTGTCCTTGTTTAAACATAGCCTAGGGACAGGAAACTTAGCCCATGCCTACCTTTTGGTGGGACCACCCCACGTAGGTAAGACCACCCTGGCTCTCGATCTGGCGCAAGCCTTGAACTGTCAGGGGGATGAGCCACCCTGTGGCAAGTGTCAGTCTTGCCGCCGAATCGTCGAGGGCAAGCATGCCGATGTCATAATCATAGATGTGAACTCGGCCAGAGATCCGAAAGATACAAAGCCACGAACCGAGATAAGCATAAAGGCGATTTGGAACCTTCAACGGAGCGCTAGCTTGCCACCCTATGAGGCCAAGTACAAAGTGTTCATTGTCGATGGTGCTGAGAGGCTGTCTGATGAGGCAGCGAATTGCCTGCTCAAGACCCTAGAAGAGCCACCGCCCAAGGTGATTGCGCTTCTCCTGACCGCTGAGCAGTTACGGCTTCCGCCCACGGTGGTTTCCCGTTGCCAGATGGTAGAACTCAAGCCCATGCCAAGCGCAGAAATCGAGACTATCCTCGTCGAGCATCACGGGGTCGATAGCGATAGGGCTAAGCTTTTGGCTCGATTGTCCCGGGGGTGCCTTGGCTGGGCGCTAAGAGCCGCGGTTGACGAGAGTCATCTTGCACAGCGGACTCAAAGGTTGTCTGAGATGTTTTCCTTGGTCAATGCCAGTTGGGAAGAGCGTTTTGTCTATGCTGCTCAGCAGGGCAACGACCGGACGTCAACTGAAGAGATAATAAACCTCTGGCTAGTTTGCTGGCGCGATGTGATGTTGACCAAGTGTGGATCAGAAGAAGCTATCACCAATGTGGACTATGGCGCGACGCTTGAGGACTGGGCAGAAACACTGACTCTGCCGGAGACAGTGGATTTCATCAACAGTCTGCAGGAATCATTAAGCCAAATCTCCCAAAATGCCAACACACGTCTAGTGCTCGAAACTCTGATGCTTGATATGCCTAGGAAGGAGGATAAAACGGCACATGCGATATCGCCCACGCCCGTTGCTTTGTAATGTCAAATATAGTTGGAGTTCGTTTTCAACGAGCCGGTAAGGTCTATTACTTCGACGCGGCGGACATCCCTGTGGAAGTAAATGACCATGTAGTGGTTGAGACTAGCCGAGGACAAGAGCTAGGCCAAGTAGTCATCTCTCCACAGCAGGTCTTATCTAGTGCTGTCACTGAACCGCTAAGACCCGTAGTCCGGAAAGCACAACCCGAGGACCTGGAACAAGCTGAGCACCGGCAGAAAAAGGTGCATAAAGCCCTGGCCAACTGTCAAGAATTTGTTGAAAAGCTTGAGCTTCCTATGAAGCCGATTTCAGCTCAGTACAGTCTCGACGGCAGTCACCTTACCATCTTTTTCAGTGCTGAGAAAAGGGTTGATTTTCGCGAGCTGGTCAGGGAGTTAAGTCGCAGCCTGAAAACCCGTGTTGAACTGAGGCAAGTAGGGGCTAGAGACGAGGCCAAGCTGCTGGGTGGCTTAGGTCGATGCGGTTTCCCCTTATGCTGTACCACCTTCCTCTGCGAGTTTGTCCCAGTTTCCATTAAGATGGCCAAGGAGCAGGACATCGCGCTCAACCCGATGAAGACCTCCGGCATATGCGGTCGACTCCTTTGTTGCCTGGGATATGAGTATGACCAGTACCGGGATATGAAGGAAAAACTGCCCCAGCCAGGTCAGGAAATATCTACACCTTTGGGGAAAGCCAAAGTAGTCAGCACTAGCACGCTAAAGGAAACCGTATCGGTAGCATTGGAAACAGGAGTTACTGTAGAACTGCCACTTGACCAGATAACCTGGCACAAGGAACCCCCACCCGACAGCTAGCGCACGAGGAAACCGCTACTGAGGAAGGTATTTCTGCCATTCAATGTGCATATGAAGGTAGTGGTAAGGCACATAGAAACCATCGTTGCCCGGCGGTCTGGCTCGACGGAGAAGAGGCATTCTAGCTTCTATCGGTGTCCGCCCAGCTTTGTGCCGATTGCAAGGTACGCAGGCACTGACCACGTTTTCCCAACTGTGCTCCCCACCACGCCGTCTGGGAATAACATGATCTACAGTGACTTCCTTGGTTTCCCGGCCACAATACTGACAGATATACCGGTCACGGTTGAAAACCTCCAGCTTGGTCAATTTTCGTTGCTGCCGCGGTCGCCTAATGAAGTAAACCAGGCGAATTACTGAAGGCACATCAAAAACAGCCTCGGCAGAGTGCAGAGTGCCCCGTCCGTTCTCCAAAACCTCTGCTTTATTGCAAATTAGCAAAACGACGGCCCGGCGCACTCTGCATATATTGAGCGGTTGATAGTTCTGATTAAGTACTAGAACTGGCAAATTGACCACAGTCTTGCCCTTGACGAATCTGGGCTATTCTAGCAGGAAACCTCGCCACCTACAACACTCTTAAGACAAGCGCCGCCGCCGCGAGTAGCGTTGCTGAGACCTAGACCCCCGATCTGCTTTTGTATCACCCCGATAATCGGGAGCCATGACGTTAAAGACTAGACTAAGGCTAGGGTCTACCATTCGAGAACTGATGCGGCCTTCAATCTCGTCTAGAGAAAGACAGGTAGTAATCACTGTGGCTGATCTGGCGTTATAGCGATAGTTAATAAGTTGATACAGCTTTTCTTGAGCCCACGGCGTAGCTGATTGCTCTCCAAAATCATCAAGAATAAGCACCGGAGCCTTCCTGATTCTCTCAAAGAGCTCATCATAGGACACTCTGCTCTCTGGGCTAAACGTAGAGCGTAAATGGTCGAGGAGGTCAGCAACCACAATGAACAAGGCTGACTTGCCTTGTTGACGCAGATGATTGGCAATGGCAGCCGCCAAGTGTGTTTTGCCACAGCCATTCGGGCCAACTAAGATTAGCCATCCTTGGGGAGATTCTGCGAAACTGAAGGCGAGGCGGAAGGCCTGCTCTAAGTTCTGGCGCTGCTCAGGTGGGAGGTTCAATCGCTTCCAGTCGAAACTCTTGAACGTCATCTTGCGCAATAACTCTAATTCTAGCCCACCAAGGCGTTCCAAAGACCGTGAGGATTTTCCTTGAACTACACATATTTGACAGAGTTCAGGATCAGTTAGATGGCCCCGCAAATTCTCCTCAAACTCTTCAACTGGCACATCGGTGGTGATTACCGCAGGTAAGCGGGCATTGAAGCGGTAATCAAGCAACTGCTCCAGTTTTCCTCTGGCCCAAGGAGTGGTGACTGTCATAGTCAAGTCATCCAAGACCAGCAGCGGCGTCTGCTTCACCTGCTCGAACAGCTGATCGTAGTCGATATCGCTGTTAGGACCAAAGGCGGAGCGAAGATGGTCCAGCAAATCAGCAACTCCAATGTAGAAGGCGGGTTGACCTAGGCTCAGACGGTGATTAGCGATGGCACAAGCCAGGTGTGTCTTACCACAACCATTCGGGCCAACTAAGATTAGCCATCCTTGGGGATTGCTGGCAAAGGCTTTAGCCGCTTCGTAGGCTTGCGTGAAATACTGCTGCGATGTCGCTTCATCATATCTCCCGGCAGGTATAAGGTTGTCGAAGGTAAGTCGAGACAGGGCACCCAGATTACTGTATTGCTGAAGCTGAGCCAGTTTCTCTTTCCTCAGTTCTTCATGAGTGCAGCGACACGGCACAACCCTACTAAAATCGGGGTTTCCCGAAGCTAATAGAGGATACACAAAGCCAATTCCCTTACACACTGGACAGGTAGAACTAGTTGAACTTTCTTCTTGCTCAGCGTTCGACCATGTGTCCGTATCTGCCCCTGACATATTTGCTGGACTCGTCCTTTTTCTTAGTATCTCTCCCAAACTTTCCATCATCTTTACCCTCAACAGCCCATCGCTCTAAAATACGCGCAATATACTTCCAGCTACGTCTATTCAGAGCAACAGCTTCCCTGAAAGCACTCTCAATCCAATCTGCTGGGTAGAGCTTCTCAGCCTCTTGAAGTTCTTCAGCAATTAGTGGCGTGAGCATACCCACGTTTTGCTCATAAAGCCTGAAGATGCCTGGCGGCGACATAGGTTCGGCAGGCTCGCCTTGCCTAGGAATCAAGCCCGGCAACGCAAGCTCACCTCGTTGAATTCGGTCCATTACCTTCTTTCCGGATTCGGTGTTGACAAAATAGACATCCTCAGTCTCTCCGTCTCTCTCAAGCTTTAGGTGTAGCATAGTACCACGTTGCACCGCCAGCTTCAGTGCGCGATTAAGCATCTCATCCCTGGAGCCAGTCCCTTTCTCGATCTCACTCATCAAGATAGGGTCAGACAGGAGCTCTCCATAAGTTACAAACCTCGGGTAGCCTCGACGACGGCTAAGCAGCCAGAAAACGTGCAATATCGTCTTGAGCTCGGCAATGTCATCAACCTGTGGCATTATCGTAGTGAAGAACAGATTAGGTATCGGGGTAACCTCTGCTCTTGTTGGGAAACCTGAAAAGGGTTTCTTGGTCATACTTATTCATCTCCGGACGTTTTTTGGAAAGCTGGGCTTACACCCATCTCTACACCTTTCTCTGCGTCTCTAAAACTGGCAGTTTTAGGATCAAAGTACAACTTCAGCTCACCTGTGGGACCATTGCGATGTTTGGCTATGATGATGTCTGCCTCACCTCTAGGATAGGGCTCAGTTTCAACATCATGGGTTTGTCTCCATTCATCTTCAGTAATATACAACTCTTCCCTAGAAATAAAGAGAACCGCATCAGCATCCTGCTCAATGCTACCGCTGTCCCTAAGGTCAGAAAGCTGAGGCTTATGAGACGCCCGCCATTCTATAGCCCTGCTAAGTTGTGATACAGCCAATACCGGCGCATCTATCTCTCGGGCAAGTGCCTTCAACGAGCGGGTTATCTCACTCACTTCCTGCACTCGGCTGTCCCCTCTAGATTCTCCCCGCATCAACTGGAGATAATCAACAATGACAAGGTCAACATTGCGTTCGAAATGAAGGCGCCGCGCCTTGCTTCGCATCTCTACTATTCGTAGTTGAGGTGAATCATCAATATAGATAGGTGCTTCCGAAAGGACGCCGCTGGCGTCCATTATTTTTCGCTCTTCTCGTTCATTGTAAATCCCCAGGCGAACACGTTTGCAATCCACATTGGCCTCACTGGCTAGAAGGCGACGGACAACATCTTGCCGAGACATTTCCAAGCTGAATATAGCAACACAGGCCTTCTGATTGACAGCCGCGTTTCTGGCAATATTAAGAGCTAAGCTGGTTTTTCCTAGGCTTGGCCTGGCAGCTACAATAACTAAGTCAGAACGCTGTAATCCACCTAAGAGATCGTCTATCGCGGCGAAGTAGGTGAGAATATGTGGAATCCTTCCTTCCCTCGGCTGGGCTGGTCCAGTTTCTTCAAAGTACTGGCCAAGAATGTCGCGGATGGGGACAAAATCCCAGCGACTTCGCCCATGTCTCACTTTGAAGAGAATGTTCTCTGCATCACTGAGAACAGAATCAACGTTAGGGTCGGCTTCATAGCCGATGGCGCTAATCTGGCTGGCAGCACTGATGAGTCGCCGCATTACAGACAACCTAGACACAATCTGAGCATAGTCCACAATGTGGAGAGAGGTCGGCACGGTAGACACCAGATGGCTCAAATAAGCGGCCCCACCGACCTCTTCCAACTTGCCTCGTTGAGCCAACTCATGAGCCACGGTTATCTGGTTTATGGCCTCACTGCGCTGGTACAGACTAAAGCAGGCATCATAAGCCCATTGGTTCTCCTGCCCGAAGAAGTCCTTAGGTTCGAGAGAAGTGGCGACACTGAACATGGCTTCGCCGTCAACAAGAAGCGAGCCAATCACAGCTTTTTCCGCTTCAATGTCATGCGGTGGCAAGTTGTCACTAGTCATTTTCAGTCTCTTCCTCAATGACCACTGTGATCTTGGCTTCTGAACCCTTGGACAGGCTGATTGCTACCTCGTAGCTGCCCAGATGATGCAGCGGTTCGTCAAGCTCAACTCTTTTCTTGTCAACATTGTAGTCCATATGACGAGAGAGCTCAGCAGCTATGTCAGCACTGGTGACAGCACCATGCAGACGACCCTTAGCACCCGCCCGAGCTTTGAAGCGCAGTTCCCTCCCTTCTAGACGTCGGGCCAATTCATTCAGTTCCTCTTGCTCACGGGCTTGACGTTGTGCCCTTTGCTCGGTTTGGGTCTCGGCCGCCTTGATGGCTGCAGGTGTTGCCGGCAAGGCAAGACCCTTAGGCAAAAGGAAGTTTCTGGCATAGCCATCAGCCACCTCTCTTATGTCCCCCTTCTTGTCCTTGGCCGATACGTCCTTCAGGAAAACAATTTTCATTTTCTGATCCTCTACCTCTTCTATTTTACAATTCCCGGTTCTCGATTTCTAATCCTTACACCCCTCGGACTTACCATGTCAACGAGGGTCTCGAGGCTGGTCGACATCCATAATCTCACGGTTGCCCTTCGCAGAGCGGAGCACACACCATGACGTCCTCCCTACCAGAAACCACCGGTACTAGATAAGAGTCCTACGAATAGTCGCCTTTGTCACGACTGCCAGCGAACTCTTCTTTGACCCTCGCCAACAATTCCGGTTCACTGAGCAGGTCGGTGACCGTCATAGCCAACGCAGTAGCTGCGTCCAGCAGGCCTTTATGCCCTGCCTCAGAGGCAGCAGTTGCGGCAAAATCTGCTGAATGCAACAGCACGCCGGGAGGAGCAATAGCAACAGTGGGATGAATGGTGGGCAAAACTTGGCTAACATTGCCCATATCGGTGCTGCCAAAACCAAAACGAGCATCAAAAGGCTCCACTCTGCGGCCCAAAGATTCCAGATTACGCGAGAACAACTCTGCCAGGAACAAGTTGTTGTTCATCGGAGCGTAGACTGCTTCTGCCCATTTGTGTTCCAGTCGGGTGCCCGTGGCTTGTGCCGCTCCAGTGAAACAATTCAAAACCTTCTGTTTTAGTTCGTCGAGATATGCATTATCGGGAGCGCGGACAAGCAATGTAGCTGCGGCGTAAGCCGGCACTATGTTGGCTGCTGCACCACCGTGCGTAATGATGCCATGAACACGGCACCTGTCCTTGACATGTTGGCGAAGTGAGTTCACAGCGTTGAAAGCCAGAATCATAGCCTCCAAAGCATTTATTCCTTGCTCCGGATACGCAGCAGCATGTGCCGCTTTGCCAAAGAATTCAACCTCCAGGCCAATACAAGCCAAGGCTTCCGTAATCGTCATATTCCGCCTCCCAGGATGTACTATCATGGCTGCATCTACTCCCTCAAACACCCCAGCTTTCAACATCATGTCCTTACCGCCAAAAAGTTCCTCCGCAGGAGTACCAAAAACGACAACCGTCCCTCCATAATTATGAACGGCACACTTGCTAGCCACGCCAGCCCCTACCGCTGAAACTCCAATTATGTTGTGCCCGCAGGCATGACCGACTTCAGGCAAGGCGTCATACTCAGCAAACAAACCAATCACCGGTTGACCGCTGCCGTAGACTGCTTTGAAGGCAGTAGGCAGACTCCCCACGCCCTTTTCTACCCTAAACCCGTTCTTCTTAAGACAATCAGTCAACCAAGTGGACGCTTTCTTCTCCTTGAAGCCTAGTTCGGGATTGGCATGAATTTTCAGGCTTAGTTCAATCAGTCCGCCAGAATGATGCTCTACCTGGTTACTAACCTCCGTCTTGAGTTCCGCTTTCGCCAAAGCCCTTTTCGCCACTTTTGCACCATTCCCTGCAAACAGATATTATACTCCAAGAACCCAGCACATTCTACGGACACCGGACAAAAAAAACTACCCCTGGCTGAAGCAGCCGAGGACAGCTTGACATTGAAAAATATCTCAACATATAATGAGTGGATTTCGCAAATGCTACACAGTGAAATGCGCATTAGCGTTGCTGAACTGCTCAAGGAACCCGCAGGCTCAAGCCGTAGCTACCACATAAATGACCGTCTAGGTCAGGAAGGCATACATTTGGTCAAAGGCCAGGTGACTCTGGCCCGCACAAACCGCAGCATTCTGGTCAAGGGTGCGATGGTTGCTAATATGACAGGAGTCTGCAGTCGATGTCTCAGCCCGATTGATTATGAAGTCAGTTTTGACCTTGAGGATGAATTCTTGCGCAGACTGGACATAGCCAGTGACACAGCCTTCTCCGAAGAGCCCGATATCTCCACAAGTGTTGACGACGACCATATGTTGGATTTACACGAAGTGGTACGTCAATACGCTTTGTTGGCTACGCCCGCCAAGCCGCTGTGTCGCTCAGCCTGTGCCGGGCTTTGTCCAGCAGGTAGTCATAACGTTAATCAAGGCACCTGTCAGTGCTTGTCTCAGGTTCACGATCAGCACTGGTCAAGGTTAGTCCGCTCTGGAAAGGAGAGTGAAGTCTAGATGGCGTTGCCAAAGAGGAAGTATGCTAAGGCGAGGCAAGGCAAAAGGCGTAGTCATCTTGCTCTAAGCGTCCCGGCTTTGATTGATTGCCCTCAGTGCCATAGCCTCAAGTTGCCTCATCACGTTTGTCCTACCTGTGGCACCTATGATGGAA
>JAUVVE010000032.1 GCA_030604795.1 Dehalococcoidia bacterium
CCAATTTCACCAGCCATGGATGAGGTAATCCCAGTAGATCCAGACACCGCCGAGGTTGCCGATATCAACTTCAAGTGGCAGCACCCAACCCAGGCCACCAAGTATGAACTATGGCTGGCGAAAGATGAGGAGTTCGGCGACACGGTAGTGCAAGAAACCATAATTCCCCGTAGCCCGCTGGCTCCAGGCTGGACACTGCCTTCAAGAAGAGCTGCCACAGAACCAGGCGAAACGTACTATTGGAAAGTCAAGGTCACCCGCGCAGTTACAGGTGAAACCGGCGACGGTGAGTGGTCGGAAGTCATGTCGTTCGCCATCGAATCGAGTGCACCGCAGGAAACCTCTTATCCCGGCCCCACACTACTTACCCCGACTAACGATGCGACAGAAGTCGCCCGTTCCCCGTCATTCTCGTGGAGGTCCTCGCCCGAAGCCACCGAGTACGAGCTCACTCTAGCCAAGGACGAGGCCTTGGAGCGAGTAGTGGCCAGGGTAAGCGTATCTGAAGTGAGATATGACTATGATGCTGAACTCGATTGGGCCACTGCTTACTTCTGGCAGGTCAAAGTCACCGAACCATCCCACAGTGAGCCCAGCCCTGTGTTCAGCTTCACTGTAGTAGCCCAAGAAGAAGTTGAACCTTCGTCTCAACCGGCGAAGCTCCCGTCGTGGGTATGGACAGCCATTGCCTCCTTCGCTGCCGCATCAATTGCCGCCTCCATCACCGCCTTTATCATCACCCGCAGGAAAAGAAGCTGAGCGCCAGCAACACCGACATCGGTCCACCTGCAGAGACCGTTTGACTGTCACCCCGAGCAAGATTCCTCGATTGCTTCGCTCCCTCAGAATGACAAATACAATCCATAGACAATTCCACAACTGCACAATCACGATGGGCATTTGACTAATGCAGCTATTTGGCAATGCGGTCACTTTGATGTAGAATTCCATGGTTTGTGTCTCGACAGAGGGCAGAAGATTTCAGCCAAACGTGAGCGAACCCGCTCCGGCACCCGGCATCATTGCCCATCGCAGAGCGACATAACAGCGCAACGCCTGTGAGTTCCGCTTGAGGCCCCTCCGAGCAGCGTTGGCGCATAAAGGAGATACGCCCAATGGGTAAGCTTAGCGAATTCGAGCCCATATTCTACCCGAAATCGGTGGCGGTGGTGGGAGTTTCGGCCAATGAGGAGAAAGCTGGTAATCGGTTCCTAAGGGTGATGACGGAGTTCGGGTTCAAGGGCAAGCTTTACCCCATCAACTCCGATACGAATGAGATACTGGGTCTCAAGGCATATCCCAGCCTCAGGCATGTCCCAGAACCGGTTGACTTGGTCAATGTCAATGCGCCGGCAAGGTCTGTCCCCCAAATCATAGAAGACTGTGTAGCCAACGGGGCGCGGGCGGCGGAAATATTTACCGCCGGCTTCAGCGAGGCCAGTGAGGACGGGCGCAGACTTGAGGACGAGATAGTGAGGCTGGCCAAGGGGAGGCTCCGCATCATAGGCCCCAACTGCTTCGGTGTATATTGCCCCCGGGGAGGTCTTACTCTCCTCCCTGGGCCAAAATATCCCAAGGAAAGCGGCAGCGTCGCCGTCATCTCACAAAGTGGCGGATGGGTTACCGACTTTATCTGGGCAGGCAGCGGACATGGGCTGAGGTTCAGTAAGGTCATAAGCTATGGAAATGCCTGTGATCTCAACGAGACGGATTTCCTGGAGTACCTGGCCACTGACCCCGAGACCAAGGTCATCGCCGCCTATATGGAAGGAGTGAAGGACGGGAAGCGCTTCTTCGAACTGGCGAAAAGCCTCCTGGGGAAAAAGCCACTTATCATATGGAAGGGCGGACTCAGCGAAACCGGGAAGAGAGCAGTAGATAGCCATACAGGGTCGCTGGCTGGGGAGAGAGTGGTATGGGAAGGCTTCTTCAAGCAAACCGGTGCTGTCATGGCAGACGGCTTTGAGGAACTCCTCGACACCACCGCCATCTTCTCCCACTTTCCCCACGGCGCAGGGCGAAGGGTTGCAGTTGTGGGCGGTGGGGGCGGAGTGGGAGTTGCCGCGAGCGATATCTGCGAGCGAGTCGGACTCAAAATTCCCGCGTCATCGCCCGAGGTCATGGAGCGGCTCAGAGCCATCCTTCCCCCTGTTGGTACAAGCGTCAGAAATCCCGTCGATGTAGGAGCCCCCATGGTGCCTTCTCCGCTATTCCAAGAGGTTCTAGAGATCCTCCTTTCCTGGGATGGAATAGACACCCTGCTAATCGATCGCATGTTCTTCTACGGAATCCCTCAGCTCGTTGGAGCCCCAGACACAGATACCGAGAAGCGTGTGGAGGTACTTACGAACGTAGCTGCGGGTACCAGAAAGCCCATCCTGGCAGTTCTGGGAGAGCTGTCCTCCGGAATCGACATGATAGATATAGAGGTAGGCAGGAGGGAAACACGCCAGCGTTTCCGTGAAGCCGGTATCTTCACCCTCCCATCCATCCATAGGGCGGCAAAGGCCCTCTCCAACCTGTGTTACTACTACGAGACCGCGCTTCCCCGCAACCGATAAGATGGCACCCGGCCCTGAGGTAGAGAAGACCAAAACCCATCGGAGGAGCTGAATCTCTCTCCCCGGTCTCAACTACTCTCTCCCCGGTTGGAACAGAGCTAGGGCCTGCCTCAAGTAGCAGCCCTCAGCGCAGCGAGCGGTAACGAAGGTGTGAATTCCGGACAGGCCCGGAGACCTGTTCCCGCGTCGCTTCGGAATCGCCGAGAATCCAACAATAGGCGGGTTCTGGCGCTACATCGCCACATGGATTCCTGCCCATCAATTGATTTCCATTCCAATATCAAATACAATTACTAGCCACGTACCGGATGTGTTGTTATCCTAACGCTCAACCCTGAAGGAGACGAATCGAATAATGAACAAGGATGGTTTTGATCAATTCAAAGGCTCGCAGGATTACGTTACCTCCGAAGCTCTAAGAAATGCTGTGAACGTAGCCATAGCGCTGGGAAGGCCTTTACTGGTCAGAGGCGAGCCAGGAACAGGCAAGACACTGCTTGCCCACAGTATTGCGCGAGACTTGAACAAGAAGTTGATTGTCTGGAACATAAAATCAACTACCAAAGCTCAAGAGGGACTGTATATCTATGATACCGTGCAGAGGCTTAACGACAGTCGCTTCGGAGACAAGGATGTCTCAGATATCAAACAGTATATAAAGCTCGGCAAATTGGGACAGGCTTTTGCTTCCGAAGAAAAGGTGGTACTCCTCATCGATGAGGTGGATAAAGCCGACCTGGAGTTCCCCAACGACTTGCTCAATGAGCTGGATGAGATGAGCTTTTACATTCCGGAGACCTACGAGACGATTAACGCAGTTCAGCGGCCCATCGTGGTTATCACCAGCAATGCCGAGAAGGAGCTTCCTGATGCCTTCCTGCGGCGCTGCATATTCCACTATATCGAAGTCCCTGACCCGTCACTTATGGAGGAAATAGTCAATGTCCACTTTCCTAAGATCAAGAACAACCTTCTCCACGAAGCTCTCACCGCTTTCTACTCACTGCGAAGAATCGACAATCTACGTAAGAAACCGTCGACAAGCGAACTGATAGATTGGATTCAGGTTCTCATTGCCAGCGCGACGCCACATGAGGACATATCTAGACAAGTTCCTTTTGCCGGCACGCTATTGAAGAAGGAAACGGACTACGACTATTTTGTAAATAACTACATGAAGAAGAAACAAGCCAGCAGCGCGGCAGCCAATACCTCTGGACCACCGCAGTAGGTAACAGCCAGAGAGCACATATGTTTACCGACTTCTTTTACACCTTAAAGGAGAAGAAGGTGCCCGTCTCAATCACAGAGTGGATGGCACTTATGGAAGCTCTGTCCAAGGGCTACATCTCCAATCTCAACGATTTCTACTATCTCGCCAGAGCCATACTGGTCAAGAGCGAGGCTTACTACGACCAGTATGATGTGGCTTTCCAGGAATACTTCAGGGGAATAGAGGCACCGCCAGAGATTGCAGAGCAAATCCTGAGCTGGCTCCGAGACCCCATCAACAAGATGCTCCTGTCAGACGAGGAAAGGGCACTCCTTGATAGCATGGCACTTGATGAGCTGCTGGAGGAGCTTGAGAAAAGGCTAAAGGAACAAACCGAGCAGCACGATGGGGGTGACTACTGGATCGGCAGAGGAGGCACATCACCCTTCGGGCACTCCGGGGAACATCCGGGCGGAATCAGGATGGGAGGCAGCGGAGGCGGCGGCAGCGCTATGCAGATCGCCGAACAAAGACAGTTCCGGAACTACCGTAGCGACCTGACCCTCGATGTTCGCCAGATCGAAGTAGCTCTGAAGGGACTGCGACGCTTGGACCACACCGGGCCCGAAGACCAACTGGATCTGGACAAGACAATCGACGCTACCTGCAGGAATGCCGGTGAGCTTGAGTTCATCTGGACACGGGACAGAAAGAACGCCGTGAAGTTGCTTCTCCTCATGGACGCAGGCGGGTCCATGGAGCCCTTTGCTCACCTCTGTAGCCTGCTCTTCTCAGCCGCCCATTCCAGCACCCACTTCAAGGACTTCCAGTATTACTACTTTCACAACTGCGTATACGACGCCCTTTACAAGGACATTGAGCGCAGGGATGGCGTCGGCACCGACCACATCCTGCGCACCCTGGAGCCTGACTACAAGGTGATACTAGTAGGAGATGCCTGGATGGCGACGTCAGAGCTAATCGATATGTACGGCGCTATCTACTACTACGAACGCAATCACAAGGCGGGAATAGTCAGGTTGAAGCAAATCGCCGAGCATTTCACTCATTGTGTCTGGCTAAACCCGGAGCCGCCACGTTATTGGAACCACCCCACTGTGCTGACGATTGGGAAGGTCCTCCCTATGTTTGAGCTCACGCTTGACGGGCTTCATCAGGCCATCAAGAAACTGATTGTCAAGCGCTAGTATGCCCGGGAACACCCGCGGCCAGCAGCCCCAGGCTACCCTGAGTTCCGGCTTCACCTACAGGTGCCCAAGTATTGGCTGTAGTTGACAAGATGAGCCAGCACTTTGGCCGCTCTTTCCGGTGTAGGGTACATCAGTATGCCATTCGCCTGCAGCTTCCTCAAAGCTTCCGACTTGCGCAGAGCTTCATTGAATATGCTGCAAATGATTAGCGGCTTCTGCAGTTCGTCCATGCGCGCAATGGCTCGGTCGATGTTCTTTAGTTCGTCCTGCACCAACAGGTCCAGCCACTCCCGCATCTTCCGCACATCGGCGTCTGGGGCACGGGAAGGCGTCCGACCCGCCCAGCTCGACACCATACCTATAGAACCAACAGATAGTATGGCATCCACATTCTCGTCTTCCATAAGAGGCCATAGAGAGGGATAAGTCACAAACCCACCGGCGACGGTATCGACGGGATTGGCATGAGGCCACCGGTCAGGCAAGACCTGGTTCAACTTCTCGATAGTGGCTTGAGATAGATTGGCAATCTCTAGTCCTGCTTTCTGGCAGGCATCAGTACTCATGACAGCATGGCCACCGCCGGAACTCAATATCCCGACACTCCTGCCCCGTGGCTTGGGCTGACGTAAGAGAGCTGCCGCCACATCAAAGATCTCGTGGATTTCATTCACTCTGACTATTCCTACCTGCCTGAGGGCATTTATGTAAAGACTGTCATCCCCAGAGAGCGCTGAAGTGTGCGACTTCGCAGCTCTGGCACCATCCGAAGTCCTTCCCACCTTCAGGACTACAATGGGTTTTCGAGCAGTGATTTCCCGTGCCAGCTCAAGGAACCTGCGTCCTTCCCTCAACCCCTCGACGTAACCCACGATGACTCTCGTCTGCTCATCCTGTCCCAGGTACTCCAGGAAGTCCTCGAAGTGAAGGTCAGCCTCATTGCCCGAGCTCACCACCTTGCTGAACCCCATTCCGGCTTCAAGCCCAGCTTGCACTATCTCCATCAGGAAGCCACCGCTCTGAGAAATGAGCCCAATCGCGCCTTTCTTTATGTCAAACCCAGGCCTCAAAGTCGACAAGCCCACATCAGTGTTGAAATGCCCCATGCAATTGGGCCCAACGAAGCGAAGCCCACCCCGCTTAGCGATTTCCACCACCTCAGCCTGAACCTGAACCCCACTCACTCCAGCCTCTCCCATGCCGGCGGTAATGACAACTGCCACCTTGACCCCCTTGTCCACACATTCCCTCATCACTTCGGGAACGCCAGGGAATGGGATTACAATGACCGCAAAATCCACCGGCCCAGGCACATCCTTTATGCTCTTGTATGCCTCAGCTCCCAGAATCTCACGCGAAGTCTTGTTTATGAGGTATATCTTCCTTGAATCCGGCCTCTCAAGTACTCTGACCGCCACATCATGGCCCCACTTGAAGAACTGGCTAGACGCCCCGATGACTGCTACTGACTTAGGGTTGAACAAATACTCAAGCCGTTGAACGATTGCACTTGCCATAGGCTCAGCCTGCCTTTCATCTACCACCCAATCAGCCACAACCGCACATTATCCCCTATAGGCAACTTGATCGTCAAGTTTTGCAATCCCGAAAAGGGCACGGTTCTCCGGCAGTCAGCCTGGCTCAGAGTCGGCAGCTTGGCGTTCTGGCCGAAGGAAGATAGAGAACCGAATGACTGCCGAAGCAGCCCGTCCCCTCCTGCAATGGACAGGAGCCCAAGCTGACGGTATAATCATCTGGTGAGTTCGCAGCCCAAAATTCTGCTCACCCGAGCTGAAATCAACAAGGCTGTAGCCAGGCTCGCTGCCGAAGTCAGACGGGATTACCGAGGCAAACAGCCCCTCTGCATCGGCGTTCTCAAGGGTTCGTTCGTTTTCATGGCTGACTTTATTCGCCAGCTGGAACTGCCCGTGGAGGTAGACTTTGTCAGACTTTCCAGCTATGGCGCCGGCAAACAGACCTCAGGCAACATAACAGTAGTGCAGGGGCTAAAAACGAAAATAAAGGGCAGGGATGTGCTGGTGCTCGAGGACATAGTTGACACAGGGCTGACTGTTTCTTTTCTGCTCGATTACTTACGGAAGAAAGTACCGGCATCCCTTAGACTCTGCGCCTTGACCGACAAGCCTTCACGACGCCAGGTTCCAGTAACCATCGACTATCTTGGCTTCACCGTGCCCGACAAGTTCATCGTAGGCTACGGAATAGACTGGAATGAGAAGTTTCGCTATCTGCCCGACATATGTTTCATAGACTAGCCCGTTGAGGAGCAACCAACCATGAGCTTAGGCGAATTGATTTCAGTTGCCCGGGGTGACGCTCCAGCAGATTTGCTGCTCAAGAACGCTCGAATAGTAAACACCTTCGTAGGTATCACAGAAGAAGGCAACGTGGCTATTTGCGGCGACAGGATTGCCGGAGTCGGCAGTTACCTCCAGGCCAAGGAAACGATCGACCTAAAGGGCAGCTATCTGGCTCCAGGACTCATAAACGGACACACCCATATCGAGAGTTCCATGCTCCACCCGGCACAGTATGCCCAAGCTGTAGTCCCCCGGGGGACTTCGGCTCTGATTACTGACCTTCATGAGATAGCCAACGTGGCTGGCTTCGAAGGTATCAAGTTTGTTATGGACTGGGCACAAAGGTTACCTCTGGACATGTTCTTCATGGCACCCTCTTGCGTGCCGGCAACGCACATGGAGAC
>JAUVVE010000083.1 GCA_030604795.1 Dehalococcoidia bacterium
CACTGTCCCAGAACCGGCAAACAAGATTACAAGAACCGCAGTCAAAGCGAACGCCCAGCCTCGCTGCCAAGCGAAAAAGCTAGGTCTCTCTTGCGGCCTTTGTTGCTTGGCCTGAACCTGTGCCGCCTGAAGGCGAAGTCTGGCCCGGGCTTTGAATTCAGGACGGGCCTGAACGGACGAAGCCCTCCAGCTGAAGCCCAAGGCTGTCCTGAGCAGCGGCTCAAGCTGAACTGCCTCTTTAGGATAGCTTGCAAGACAACTCTCGAGGCTCTCGCCTTGAAGGATCCGCTCCAGGCACTCGTTGAAGATGTTTTCCAGTTTCTTAGCCATTCCCTTTTCCGGAAAGGATTCTCCTCAGTGATACCGTGCCGTTAAACTGCAAGGCCTTCACCGTGCCTTCGCTTTTGCCCAGGGTTCTGGCCACCTCAGCGATAGGCAGCCCGGCGATAAAGCGAAGCGAAATCACTTCTTGCTGGGCGGAAGGCAGCTCCTTCACAGCGCTGGTCAACTCCTCGATTTCAGACTTCTGCTCAGCCATGGCCACCGGGTCTTCCATGCTAACTGCAGCTGCTTCCTCTAGAGGTGCCTTCTTTTGCTTGGACTGTTTCCTGAAGTGGTCAATTACCTGATTATGAGCAATACGAAACAGCCATGAAGCGAAGGGCACATCACGCCATTTGTAAGAGCCGATTGCCTGTAGAGCTTTCAGAAATACCTCCTGAGTCAAGTCTTCTGCCTCAGCTTGATTGCTGACTCTGAAACGCATATATCGATATACCTTATCAAAGTGCTCATCGTAAAGGCGTGTGAAAGCTTGTTGATTACCATCTACCGCCTGACGGACTAAGTTCTCTTCACTTGACACCAGACAACCTCTGTTTGTCCGATGTCTATTATATTAGAAACGAACGGGGAAGGGAAAAGGTTTATCTTCTACTCATACCTATTGACTGGAGTGGTGTTTGGCAGGATAATACGTGGATGAAGGGGGATGTCTGACATGCTTGAACTTAAATTCGACAAAACAAAATGTGCAGACTGCAAAGCGGTTAGCTGCCTCGTTAAGTGTCAGTATATGCACTTCGACAGAGACACGGCAAGAACGGAATGGCAGAAGGTAGTCAATGGCGAAGATTCTCAGGTACTACACGACTGCGCCACATGTTACTCATGTGAGGAGTATTGTCCTTTCGGAAACCACCCGTTCTACTTAATCGTGGAACGCCAGGAAGAAAAGGGCATATTACCCGCACCGAGGCCCATCACCACCATGTGGATTAACCAGTGTCAACCGATAGGGAGGTTCACGGTGGGTAAGGTCGAGGAGAAGGCGATGTCGTTTTGCTTCCTGCCGCAATTTGGCATTCTGGCTGGGGGGAAGCTTTTTGAGGATATTGCTTGGTCCTCGATCTTTGGTCAGGAGTTCTTCTGCAACGCCGTTTACTTGCATTTTGCCAGGATGTCGGTGATAAGAGACAGGCTTCCCAAGGTAATTGAGAACATCGCCAAACAAGGAATCAAGGAACTTGTATGTCTCCACGACGAGTGTTATGGCACCTTCACCTCGCTGGCGCCAGCCTACGGCATCGAACTGCCGTTTAAGCCCGTTCATTACTACGAGCATCTGTATGATAAGCTGAAGGAACTCAAAGACGAAATACAACCGCTGAATGTCAAAGTGGCCTACTTCCGAAATTGCTCAGCCCGCCTTATCCCGGAGACCGACCACTTTGTGGACGACATATTCGGCCTAATCGGGGTTGACAGAGTCCAGAGGGAATATGACCATGAGAATGCTCTATGTTGTGCCGAGCTCATCAGGGTGTCTAAAGGCCCCGAAATGGCAGATGATGTGCAGAAGAGGAACCTGGACGACATGCTCAAGGCTGGAGCCGAATACTGCGTATTTAACTGCCCGGGTTGTTGGGACTCCATGGTTGAGAAAGTCGTCAAAACTGGGATCAAGCCAATCCATATGATTGACCTGTGTAAACTGGCAATAGGTGAAGAACAAGCGCTGACGCCACCGGAACCAGCACTGGAGGTATGATAGCATGAGTGACATATATGCAACGCTGCAAGAAATAGTCGGCAAAGACTACGTTTCAAACCAGGCGGAAGAGCGTTACTTCTACGGCCGGGACCCTGGGTTGATGCCGCCACATGAGCCAGATTACGTGGTGATGCCCAGGACAACTGAGGAAGTACAGGAGATAATAAGGCTGGCAAACAAGGAGAAAGTGGCCGTAGTTCCCAAGGGCGCTGGTCTGTCATTGACCGGCCTGGTTATTCCTCAGATCGGTGGAATTGTGATGGACATGAAGAGGATGGAGGGGATAGAGGTGAACGAGGCAGGCAGATATGTCATCGTTGAGGGTGGTGTAACGCATGCTGCACTGAAAAGCCACCTGCAAAAGAACTATCCCCACCTGAGGCATAGCATACCTGACTCACCACCGATAGCAACCATAGTAGCCAACGCGGTGATACACGGGCAGGGGCGCTTGACGCAGCAACGAGGCTTCAATTCTGACATGGTCAGCGGGTTGGAGGTTGTGTTGCCAACAGGAGAGGTTTGCCGAATTGGCTCGTGCGCTGTGTCTTCATACTGGTTCTCAAAAGGGCCTCCGATGCCCGATTTGTCCGGGCTCTTCTTGGGCTGGTTTGGTACCACGGGTGTCATCACCAGGCTGGGTATGAAGCTTTATCCGTGCAAGAAGATGAGAGACGTCATGCTGTATATAACGGATAGAGCAGAGCTGATCCCGGACATCATACGCAAACTTAGCCACACTGAGATGATGGAAGACATAGTCGTCTCGTGTGCGCCACTGCCTCTAAGGTTCAAGGGCGTGTTTAACATGCTGGTATATATAACCGGGGACTCGGAGGAAGAGCTTGAGTTCAAGAGAAAGATGGCCTGGGATGCGCTCAGGGAGTATTTTGAGAGCAGGGATGGCGGTTTCATGGGTGTGTCGCCATACATGAAGCCCTCCTTGCTGGCTATGCCGTCGAAGGATACAACCAGATTTGCTGATGTGAGCAAAGGGGGTGGATTTGAATACAGCGGACCGATTGCTCCAATTGAGAAATATCCACAGTATGTTAAGAAACTGGAAGAGCTGGCTTCGAAGTACAATCTCTTTTACTCTTCCGCGGCACGTGTCATCGATGGCGGACACTCCATGATGTTTTCCTTCTCCTATACGTTCAATCGCGCCGATCCCGATACAATGAATAGGGCCAAGACAGCCCTGGATGAAGCGGCCGAGTTCGCTCTGGACGAAGGGGGCGTCATTTGGAAGCCTAACTTAAACGAACAGAGAATGGTCATGGAAAGGATGGACCCGAATACGCTAAAGCTCTTAGGAAAGATAAAACAGCTCCTGGACCCCAACGGAATCATGAATCCAGGCAACTGGGAGGCGAAATGACGCAGGACTATGCTAGCCAAATCCATAGGTGCTTCAGGTGCGGGTATTGTAAGTTCCCTACCGATTATTCAAGCTTGAATTGTCCTTCTTTCAGAAGGTTCCGTTTCGACAGTTATTCCACCGGTGGACGGTTGTGGCTCATTTATGCATGGCTGAGGAATGAAATCGACTGGTCAGAACACCTCGCCGAGATTCTATATGCCTGCACAACGTGCAAGAACTGCGTGGAGCAATGTCCCATGAAGTTCTCCACCGACATTGTTGACTGGATTGTGGGAGCCAGAAGCGATATGGTGGAAAAGGGCAGGATACCACCGCAGGTAGCGCGCTTTTTCGAAGCCGTCCATGGATATGGCAACCCATTGAAGCTGCTCAGGAGTGATAGGGCCGCCTGGGCTGATGGCACCAAGAAATACGAGCCAGGTGACGAATACCTTTTCTATGTGGGGTGCCTCGGCTCGTACGACGAAAACGGTCAAAAGATGGCCAGAAGCCTTGCTGACGTATTGAGTGCCGCCGGAGTATCCTTCGGTATTCTGGGTAACGAAGAGGAATGCTGCGGCAACGAGGTCTACATGCTCGGCGAGATGGGCCTGTTTCAGACACTGGCCGAGAAGAACAACCAGCAGTTCAAAGAGCTCAGTGTAACAAACATAGTCACGCTTTCACCGCATGCCTATAATGTGATGAAGAACAACTATCACCAGTTCGGGGCAGACTTCGCCGAGTACCACTACACGGTCTATCACTATACGCAACTCCTGTACGGCTTGATCAAGGAGAACAAGATAAGACTGTCCAATAACAAGGCCAAAGTCACCTACCAGGACCCGTGTTTTCTTGGCAGGTACAACCAGATATATGATGAACCGAGGCAGATCTTGCAGAGTATCCCGGGAATTGAACTCGTAGAGATGGAACGGAACAGAGAGAATTCTTTCTGCTGCGGTGGTGGCAGCGGCAACTTCGTCATGGACCTCCTGGCAGGAGGCAAGGACAGTCCCAGCAGAGCCAGAGTTAGAGAAGCTCATGACACCGGGGCCGAGGTTCTGGCGGTTGCCTGCCCTAGCTGTCTAACGATGTTCACTGATGCCATAAAGGCGGAAGATCTGGATGACAAGCTGGTCGTCAAAGGTATTTCCCAGATTGTAAAGGAGTCGTTGTCTTCTAAGTAGCGATGGCTCCTTGGTCCCCAGTTAGGGCTTGGCGCCATTTCTCGAGCTTCTCCGGTGCCATATCAACCCGCCGCTTGAGCGGTCTTTCTTCATTTGTGCATTAGTGCCGAAACGAGTGCTATCCAATGAATATCTCGAGCTTCGCCGGACCGGCAAGCTGATTAAGCTCACTGGTGAAGGCCGTCCAGTCGAAACGCGTCTGGCGTC
>JAUVVE010000121.1 GCA_030604795.1 Dehalococcoidia bacterium
CTATGATTGTGTTTGGTGGAGTACGCCAGCCAGTAGGGCACACGGCCAGAATGTGAAGATAGGCCGGACCATTGATCGTGGCGGCTTTCTCGACTTTATTCATCAAGTCGAAAGGATAGCTGGGACAGGCAGTGGCTACATATGGAATATCGTGAGCGGCAGCGATAGCAGGCATGTTCTTTTTCCAGCTGGTTTGTCCAATGCTCACCTTGCCTGCCGGTGATGTAGTAGTGGAAGCTGCAAAAGGCGTAGCACTTGAACGCTGAATCCCAGTATTCATGTAGGCCTCATTATCATAGCAGATATAGATGAAGTCGTGTCCCCTCTCTAGAGCGCCCGATAACGCTTGGAGACCGATATCCGCGGTGCCACCGTCGCCAGCCATGGCCACTACCGTGATTCTCTTGGAGTATTCTCTCTTGCGGCTAAGGGCTTTTACCCCTGCTTCTATCCCGGAAGCTACCGCCGCGGTATTCTCAAACAGGGTGTGAATCCAAGGCATCTTCCAGGAGGTATAGGGAAGTTGTGACGAGACAACCTCCATGCAGCCGGTGGCATTAGCCACAATCACATCTCTGCCCAGAACCTTACACACAAGTCTGACAGCTAGTGCTTCTCCGCAGCCTAGGCAGGCGCGGTGCCCTGGAGCGAGGTATTCATCTGTAGTAACTGAATGCCGGCCGATAGTAACCATGCCTTCCATTATTCTCTCACCTCAATCATCTCAAGTTCACCGTGGCGCCCTTCTTTTGCCTTGTCTATACCACGACGAATCAAGTCTTCGAAAGTCTCGGCAGCGATATCTCTTCCGCCAAGACCGCCGACAAAGCCGACAACTTCCAGCCTTGCCTTTAGAGGATAGAGAGCAGACTGGATCTCAGAGCAGACTGGCCCGGCAGGCCCGCCAAAGGAGAGGGCACGGTCAAGAACGATGAGCAATTTAGCTCGGGCCACCGCTTGACGGAATTCGTCAAAGGGGAAAGGCCGCCACAGACGCAGCCTTATCAATCCCACTTTCTGTCCCTCGTCGCGCATTTTGTCTATGGCCATCATCGCAGTCTCGCTGAAGCTCCCCATAGTCAACAACAGGACATCAGCGTTCTCCTCCTTGTAGCTTTCAACAGGAGAATAATGACGCCCGGTGAGTTCGCCATATGTCTGCCAAACCTGCAGAATCACTTTCTTGGACGCCCTAAACGCTACGTCCTGTGATTTCTTGACTTCAGTATAAATGTTAGGTGGCCCGAAGGCGCCCATAGTCACGGGCTTATCTGGGTCGAGGGCATAGGGGTGGTGATACTTGGGTAGGAATTCATCCACCTTCTCTCGCTCGACGAGATACAGAGGTTCTATCATGTGGGAAAGGTGGAAGCCATCGATGTGGACCATTGCCGGGAAGAGGACCGTCGGGTCTTCCGCAATACGGAAAGCACACAGAACTAAGTCAAAAGCTTGCTGAACGTTTTCGGCAAATAGTTGAATCCAACTGCAGTCCCGAGCTGCCATGACATCGGAGTGGTCGCCCCAGACACTCAATGGACCGGAAAGCGCCCGGTTCGCCACTGCCATAACTATAGGCAGACGCGATGAGGAAGCCACGTAGAGTACTTCGTGCATCAACTCTAGCCCTTGACCGGCAGTGGCGGTGAAGGTTCTGGCACCAACAGCCGAGGCCCCAAGGCAAGCACTCATCGCTGAATGCTCCGATTCTACTGGCATGTAGTTCGCATCCAGGTCGCCGTTAGCTACCAGTTCGGCCAGACGCTCAACGATGTGCGTCTGCGGAGTAATAGGATATGCAGCCACGACATCGACATCAGCCAGTTTGGCCGCCTCAGCTATGGCAAAAGAGCCCTCCATACCTATTCTTTTCACTGGTATGTCTCCTCGAGCATGGCTATCGCATCTTTCGGGCACTCCTCGGCACAAATGCCACATCCCTTGCAGTAATAGAGGTTAGCCTCAAAGTAATCGTCCTCTATTGGTACGACACAACCTTCAGGACAAAACACATAGCACAGCCCACACTTATTGCACTTTTGGTAATCAAATTCTGGATGTTGCGACTTCCAATCCCCAGTGCGGTATTGGCTTGCGCTTCCTGGCTGGGTAACGACGTAGCCTGGAAGCAATTCCTGCCACGATGGCAGTGTTTCTGAGGATACAGCCCTGCGCTGCCCTGACATGGCGGCAACCGGCTCGGCGATGCTCACTTCGTCGTAGGCTTTGCGGCAGGCGTCGATGTTGTTCTTGGCTCTGGCACCGAAACGTTCCTCTATCGGCCCCATCAGGGAGTCCAGCTCGATTACCTCTGTAGCCCTTACCAGAGCCCCGAGCATCGTAGTGTTAACGATTGGCACTCCAATCGTTTCTTGCGCAATGACGGTAGCATTGATTACAGCCAGGCTCCAGTGACCGCCGAACTCAGATGTTATGTCAGCTAATGCTCTCGACGTGTTTATTATCAGGGTGCCACCTTGCTTCAGTCCCGAGGTGACATCAGTGATACCAAGTAAGCCTGGATCCAAGACTATCACGATGTCAGGATGTGTTACTGCGCCTCTGACGCGAATAGGGCTGACGCTGCTTATGCGATTGAAAGCTAACACTGGGGCGCCTCTCCTCTCCGGGCCAAAGCTGGGGAAAGCTTGGCCAAACTTCCCTGCATCTATGGCCGCCAGTGCTACTAACTCAGCCGATGTTACTGCACCTTGTCCGCCTCTACCATGCCACCGAATCTCAATGGTTTCGTCTTCTTCCATCAACGGATCGCCTTTCCTTAAGCGCCCCTGGAGGGACTTGAACCCTCGCGCCCGGCTCCGGAGGCCGGTGCTCTATCCCCTGAGCTACAGGGGCACTGGTCAATGGCGCATTATAATCCTGAAAGACTCAATTTGTAAAGGAGGTTAGCGGGGAGCGCTAGTTCGCACGGTTACCTACCTTCAGGCTGACGCTATCAAGGCATCGCCTATGTCAATCGTTTGCTTCTTCCCGGGTGAAGCTCATTTGAAGGCTATATGACAAAATTGACATAGGTCCCCAAAAGAAAGACACCTATTAGAGCCAAGGAATACCAACTTGCCTTGACAGGTGTCTTGTGCTCTGGCCGAGAAATGAGCCCAGCAATCAATATCCCGGTCATGACTATTACCGTCAGAGCGGTAAAGACGTGAGTTTCTGATACTGCAGCTAATATTGGCCCTTCAGTGTAAAACAGGTCATCTATGCCGATAATCATGATGTTGAAAAGGTTACTCCCTATCATGTTGGCCACACACAAGTCTACAGCCCCTATCCGCAAGGCTGAGAAAGAGACAACGATTTCAGGCAGACTAGTGGTAAAGGCGACCAATAACGTGCCGACGAAACTTTGCCCCCAGCCAGTAATCTCAGCCAACTCCTTGCCTACAAAGGCAAGCCAAGTACCGGCACCGATAATGACAATCGCAGACAGACCAAAACGAAGAGATGCTCGTCTCATGGAAATCTCTCTGTATTTGACGGACAGTTCAGAATCAGCGGCAGACAGGGGCTCTCCTTGCTTCTCGAACTTGAAGACCATCCTTGCTATGACCAGGTACAGAATGAAGATAATCGGGGTATAGATCCCAATCCAACCAATCGCCAACTGTGAACCCAAAGAGCTAACTAACAAACAAGCGGCGGGAAAAGCGACCATGATTAGGCTTAGACTGGCAGC
>JAUVVE010000035.1 GCA_030604795.1 Dehalococcoidia bacterium
GCCCGGGGCTGGATCTCTTTGCGGGCGAAGTCCCTTATGGTCTGGCGAAGTGTCTCCTGTTCCTCAGTAAAGCCGAAGTCCACGTCTGTTTACCTCCTCATTTCCCTCTTTCTTGGTAGTGTTGCATTTGCACAGCTGATAACATCCGCGGAGCGTGCCAATCCTGCCTGGCGGTTTCGCTATGATGAAGGATGCTCTCACGGGACGGAAACCTGTATGAGCCGTGCAGGACACGGCCCCTTTGTCCCGCGTCTGGCAATGCTCTACCACGCGAGCACGCGCCCCAGCCAAACATCATCAATCTCCCTTGGCTTTGAAGATGGAATAGGTTCCTATGGCTTTGGCGACAAGACGTCCATCGTTCTCTATCTCTGATTCCAGGTCAACTTCCTTTGGCACAGGCCCCCCATATCTCCAGCGCTGGCCACACTGAAGAACGTTCATACGCTTGTTCCTCATTAAGTGAGGCGTTCGTCGGCAATGGCATAACTGGGCTGGGTGCCCGGGCCGGTGCATGCCATGCCGTGGAATTCTACCTACTACCTGTAGTGATGGTCAAGCCTGTGATGTGGCAGCAACCTCGCAGGTGAAGGGCTGGGAAACCGCGCCTACGTCGTTGGGTGGCATTCAGATGTTGTGGCCAGAAACCCCGCGCTGGTCACCGTGCACGGTGACACCGGCTCGTTTGGGTGCACAGAGGGAAAAGGGTATAATGGGAATACGGCAATAAGCCGGGGAGGACGGATTGAGCTGGACAAGGGAAGATTTGCAAGAGCTGGTTAAGTCCAAACTAGCCGGTCGCTTATTTATTGTCGTGTCCAATAGAGAGCCTTACGTTCATGTCTCCTCAGGTGATGAAATCCAGTGTGTTGTACCGGCCAGCGGGCTGACTGTGGCCCTGGATCCCATGATGCGAGCCTGTGGAGGTGTCTGGGTCGCCCATGGCAGCGGTAATGCCGATAGGGAAATGGTTGATGAGAAGAACCGGGTATTGGTTCCGCCGGACGAGCGTAGCTATAGCCTGAGGCGGATATGGTTGACCGCTGAGGAAGAGGAGGGCTACTATCTGGGTTTCTCAAACGAGGCATTGTGGCCGCTGTGCCATGTTGCCTACACACCGCCAAGCTTCGATGAGGCTGATTGGAACACCTATAAGAGGGTGAACCAGCTTTTTGCTGACGCTGTTCTGGATGAGGTTGGCGACAAGCAGGCGTTCGTTTTCATTCAGGATTATCACTTGGCGCTACTGTCTCGACTGATAAAAGCCAAGAACCCTGAAGTTGTCACTGCTCAGTTTTGGCATATACCTTGGCCTAATTCTGAAGTTTTTCGAATTTGCCCTTGGGGGGAAGAGCTATTGGACGGGCTTCTAGGTAACGACCTTCTTGGTTTCCACATCGGTTACCATTGTGATAACTTCTTGGAGACTGTCAGCCGGACGCTGGAATCAAAAATCGATTACGAGAGGTCGGTGGTGAGTCGGGGCGGAGGCGCTACCTTAGTCCGTCCTTTCCCCATCAGCGTTGACTTTGACCGAATAGCTCAGGATGCGGCTGGGAGAGGGGTTACTGAAGAGATGGAAAGGATCAGGCGCAAGTGGGGTCTCAACGACGAGTATATAGGCGTCGGCGTTGACAGGGTGGATTACACCAAGGGAATTCCGCATAGATTCTGGGCTTTGGATAAGTTCCTAGCCAAGTATCCTGAATATCAGGGACGAGTTGTCTTCTTTCAATTGGCGGAGCCCAGCCGGACTCACATCAGGAAGTATATGGAACTGAACCTTGAAATCGATGACCTCATTGAGGAGGTAAACTGGAGATATCAATCTGGTCGCTGGAAGCCAATAATATATATCAAGGAACATCTGTCGCCCATTGCTGTGGCGGCCTTTCATCGACTGGCGCATTTTTGCGTGGTGAGTTCTCTCCACGATGGCATGAACCTGGTGGCCAAGGAGTTTGTGTCCTCCAGAGTAGACGAAGACGGCGTACTTATGCTCAGCCGCTTCACTGGGGCTGCTAGAGAGCTGACCGATGCTCTCCTTCTCAATCCCTATGCCATTGACCGTTTTGCTGACACGATAAAAGAAGCCATAGAGATGCCTAAGAGACAAAGGCAGGCCATGATGAGGAAACTGCGCCAGAATGTGCAGCAAAACAATATCTATCAGTGGGCTGGGAGCATCATTTCGGAACTGTCTGGTCTGGGACTCTAGGTGCGCTTGATGCCATGCAATACCTTTTCGATGTGTGGAATAAGGTTGCCCATCGCCTTAAGTCCGCAGAGCATGTCTTGTTGTTCTTTGATTTTGATGGCACTCTAACTCCTATTGTCGATAGACCAGAGTCAACCGTTCTGCCTGCCGAGACAAGGAAACTCCTCCGAACGCTAGCCAAGAACCGTCACTACACCGTCGGTATCGTTAGCGGTAGGGCTTTGGCGGACCTAAAGGACAAAGTCGATGTGGACGGCATTATTTATGCCGGGAACCATGGGCTGGAGATAGAAGGTTTCGGTTCAAATTTCCTGGAGCCCGTTGCCGAGGAGATGAGGCCTTTCTTGCAGATGCTCGGTCAGGCGTTGTCGGCTACTTTGAGGGGGATTAAAGGCGTGTTTGTTGAGGACAAGGGTTTGACTATAAGCGTCCACTATCGTTCGGTTGATGATACCGAGGAGAGAAAGGTGAGGGATGCCTTCGCTAGAGTCACTGACCCTCTGCACGTCACTGGCAGGATAAAGGTTACTCAAGGTAAGAAGGTGTACGAAATAAGGCCGCCGGTGGATTGGGACAAAGGCAAAGCCGTAGCCTGGCTTATAGCCAACTGCAGGCAGGCGAGAGGTAAAGGTGGGGCAGTGCCACTGTATCTGGGAGATGACTTGACCGATGAGGATGGCTTTAAGGTCATCGAGAAGACCGGTGGCGTTTCGGTTTTTGTGGGTGAAGGGAACTTTCCATCAGTGGCGCGCTATTTCTTGAAGTCACCGGAGGAAGTGACAGAGTTGCTTGGGATGCTATAATAGCAAAGCAATAGGAATGTGAAATGCTTGACTGGTTACGTGAGAATTGGTCGTCTATTCTCTATCCTGTGCTGGTTTTTCTAGCTACCTATCTGGTTGGCTTGTGGATCAGGAGGGCCGCTTACAGGGCCTTTGACCGGTGGGCGACGGGAGGGAGATGGGAGGGGAGCCATCTTATTGTGCAGGTAACGCGGACTCCCTTTCTCGCCTGGTTTGTGATGCTGGGCGCCTACCTAGCTATTCACGTCTCAGCGCTAGGCCCTTCGACGACTGCTCTAACTGACAAGGTCTTGGTTGCTCTGTTTATCATCTCCATAACCTGGGTGGCTGTCAGGCTGGCCGAGAAACTGCTGCGTCTTTACATAGGTAAGGTAGAACGCCTCAGACCCTCGGAAGCTTTGATAGTGATGATTGCCAGAATCACCATTACCGTGGTCGGTGCTTTGATATTGCTTGATGCCTGGGGAGCACCGACTACCCCAATCATCTTGCTCTTGGCGGCCGGTATTCTGATAGCAACTCTGGCCTTTAGAGATATATTAGCCAATCTCCTGTCGGGTTTCCAGTTGGCGCAAGGGGAACAGATTAAGGTTGGTGACTTTGTAAGGTTGGAATCGGGGGAGGGTGGCTATATTGATGCCGTCACCTGGAGAAACACCCAGATAAGAGGTCTTGATGGCAATCTTATCCTGGTTCCTAACAGTAGGCTGCTTCAGAGTACTGTTATCAATTATGGCCGCCCGCTCAAGAAGGCTAGTGAGCCTTTCCGCTTCTACTCTCGGCTTCACTTGAAAGAGGTGACTGGGCTGAAGGCTCGCAATTTGACTGAACTGGTCGGTACACTGAAAAAGGTTCCTGGCTCGGTGGTTTATTATCACACCCACAACTTCTTGGAAGAACACCAATATCTGACTCCAGAACCTGCCAACGATTTCGCCTTGTGGGTAAGCGATGAGCTGGGCGACGAAGTCTTAGGTGAAAAGCTAGCTAGCATTGACACTTTTGGTTTTCCCACCATCGCCGCTTTGAGGGCAAGGATTGTAGGTGTCATCGAAGACTATCTATCGAAGAACCCCGATGGACGAACCGCACCCGCCGGGAGGGAGTTTCATTTTATCAGGTCAATAAGCGTCATATTACCTACCGCCTATGTTGTTCATGACCTGAGGGAATTCGTTGAGGTGTTGAGAAAGATCAGCATAAACTCTCTCAGCTTCCATGTTTTTGAGGCGAGGCTAAGGTTGCAGAAGGGTGTTAACGACTTCTCCATCTGGATTGAGGATTGCCTGGGAGATAGGGATTTGGCTGACAGGCTTGCCTACCTCGACCCATATAACTATACGTTGGAGAACTTGAGGTCAACCATAATTCAGCTTGTTGAGAAGCGTATCAAATAGGGTGGAATTCGTTGGAGAACGCAGTATACACGCAATCTAGAAGTCGGCTGCGGGACTATGAGCCGATAGTCGGCAGAAGCTGCCTCGAGGAATTGAGGACATTGGCTGAGGAACTCGGGGGTAAGGTTGTTCAGAACATAAACTCTACCTTCATTGGCGGTGGTGTGGCAGAAATCCTGGAGCATATGGTGCCGCTGCTCAATCAATTGGGTGTCGACACTAGATGGGATGTGATTCAGGGCAGCGAGGAATTCTTTGAAGTGACCAAGAAATTCCACAATGCTCTCCATGGCAAGGATGAAAAGATCTCGAAAGAAGATTTTGCGCTGTTCTCCGAGATAACGCAGAAGAATCTGGATGAACTGCGGTTCTACGGTGATATTCTGGTAGTCCATGACCCTCAGCCGGCAGGTTTGATAGCCAAGAAGAAGGAGACAGGCAGGAAATGGGTCTGGAGATGCCATATCGACGTCTCAAACCCTGTTAGGAAGGTGTGGGAGTTTCTGCGTGGCTTCGTTGCTGACTATGATGCGGCGGTCTTTTCTGCGCCTAGTTTTTCCCAGCAACTGCCCATTCGTCAGTTCTTGATTACCCCATCTATAGACCCGTTGAGCGAGAAAAACAAGGAACTTGACTCGGGGGCAATCGATTCCGTATTGACGAAGTACGGCTTGACTTCGGAGAAGCCCATGATTGTTCAGATTTCTCGCTTTGACCGACTGAAGGACCCGCTCGGTGTAATGGAAGCTTTTCAGATGGTAAAGAAAAGCGTAGATTGTCAACTGGTCCTGGCTGGGGGGACAGCCACTGATGACCCTGAGTCTGAGGAAGTACTTGAGGAGGTGAGGAAACAGGCGGAGGGGAATCGTGACATTCATATTCTGCTGGTGCCGCCAGGAAGTGACCTTGAAATCAATGCTTTGCAGCGGGCGGCTGCAGTTGTGGTGCAGAAGTCATTGAGAGAGGGTTTTGGCCTGACCATAAGCGAGGCCTTGTGGAAGGCGAAGCCAGTTGTGGCGACAGCGGTCGGTGGCATACCACTGCAGATTATTAATAGGTTTACCGGTCTTTTGTGTCATACCGTGGAGGGCGCTGCCTATGCTCTCAAACAACTGCTGAGCAACCCAGAATACGCCGAGCAGCTGGGGCAGAATGGGAAAGAGCATGTGCGGCAGAACTTCCTGGTAACCAGTCACCTCAGGAATTACCTGCTTATGTTCCTAGCTCTGGACCACCCTGAAGATATTATTCACCTGTAACTCCACTAGTCTGAGGGAAGTCTGGTCATCTGTCTCACAGTAGTGCCCAGCTGTAGCAGCCTGTTTTCGTCATTTGGAGCCGGGTGGCGATGGCTTCCGTAACGCCTTGAATGTCCCTTCAGCGCCCATACGAGATGCGATCTCTTGTGCCTCCTGGATGATGCTGTCTATTAGCTCTTTGACCGTTGGAACGTCCCGGATGAGTCCCACTACCTGACCAGCGCTGAGCATTCCTTGGTCGAGGTCTCCCGTCTCGAGAAGTCTCCGGCCTTCTTTTCCGCTGATGAAAGGTGCCAATTCCTCAATGCCGGCAGCGCGTTTCTCCATTTCCACGACTTTTTCAGAGATAGAGTTCTTCAGCAGCCGTGCGGTGTTACCAAACGACCGCAATGCCAGTAGAGTATCACGCTCGGACGCTTGCACCAGCCATTCCTTCACCCGGGGATGAATTGGGGCTTCTTGAGTCGCCATGAAGCGGGTGCCCATATTGACCCCTTCTGCACCTAGTGCTAGAGCGGCAACCAGTCCTCGTCCGTCGCCAAAGCCCCCGGAAGCAATCACGGGGATTTCCACAGCATCGACGGTCAGAGGAATGAGGATGAGGGACGTAACATCCTCCTCGCCAGGATGGCCGGCACACTCGAAGCCGTCGATACTCACCACGTCGCAACCCAACCGCTGTGCTGTCTGTGCATAGCGGACTGCTGTGCACTTGTGTATTACGTTTATCCCAGCAGCCTTGAGTCGCTGCACGTAAGCCTCGGGGTTCCTCCCGGCTGTTTCTACGACCTTTATCCCTGATTTCACAATCACGTCCACGTAGCCGTCCATATTGAACGGATGGAGAGTAGGCAGCAGAGTGATATTGACCCCGAAGGGTCTGTCCGTCAGTTGCCTGGTTCTCTTGATTTCGGCGGCAAGTTCCTCGGGAGAAGGGAAGGTGAGTGCCGTGAGGACACCCAGACATCCGGCGTTAGACACGGCAGCCACCAGCTCGGCCCTAGAAATCCACATCATGCCACCCTGCATTATGGGGTACTCGATGCCGAGGAGTTCAGTTATGCGTGTCCTAAACATCATATCCTCCTGATGCTACTCGTCTGCGGCTATCAAGGCCTCAGACGAATCCTGGCCTGCACCTCAGTGTCGACGAGATGCGTCGGCAAAGAGCCAGTTTGAGTGGCTAGGAGCTGGGTGCCACAGGCTTTCGGATTGGCATGAATGTATCTCCAGCGCCCAAGCGAGATACAATCTCTTCAGCCTCGTGGATTGTCCTGTCTATTACTTCTTTGGCAGTTGGGATATCTCGAATGAGTCCGGTCACCTGGCCAGCAGTGAGTATTCCTTTATCCAGGTCGCCGTGCTCGACAACCTTGTAGCCCTCTTCGCCACTGATTAACGGCGCCAGTTGTTCCAGGGTGGCACCTTGCTTCTCCATCTCCGCCACCTTTTCGGCGAGCGGATTCCTTATCGCCCTCTGCGTATTGCGCAATGAGCGCTGTATCAGCATTGTGTCACGCTCTGATGCTCGCACCAGCCATTCCTTCACCCGAGCATGAACGACAGCTTCCTGGGTCGCCATAAAGCGAGTACCCATGTTGACCGCTTCTGCACCAAGTGCCAGAGCGGCGACAAGACCTCGCCCGTCACCGAAGCCACCTGAAGCGATCACGGGGATTTCTACAGCATCAACAGTTAACGGGACCAGGATGAGCGAGGTAACATCGTCCTCACCGGGAAATCCGGCACACTCGAAACCATCGATACTCACGGCGTCACA
>JAUVVE010000033.1 GCA_030604795.1 Dehalococcoidia bacterium
GAGCTGGACTACTATCCTGGGTGCTACCGCTTTCGACGGCGGATTACTACGGAGCCGGTGGATGTTGAACCGGCGCTGCGGATGCTGGACAAGATAGAGGGGCTTAAGGTGAACTATTTGGACAGCACGTTGTGCTGCTACATACCGCCGCATATGGAACAACTTGCTGGCAGCCTGACGACCGGGACTGTAGCTACCATCTGTTCGGGTTGCTACCAGAATCTGAAGAGCAAGCTGCAGGAAAGCGGTGATTATCAGGTAAAGATGCTGCCGGAAGTGATACTGGAGTCAGTCCGGAGCAAGTAAACCTGTACGAACAGGCGACCCTCTCATCTCACCTGAAACCCTCTTGGTTCCGGCTTGGGGAGCCGGGAATTCCACAGCGAATCGAGCCGTCGAGCTGCGGCGACCTGGGTGACGTTAGAACCTGTGGGTAAGAAAAGGGCTGCCTTTTCTGGTAGAACACGAGGCCGGGTGCATTAAGCGCCAGCCTCGCCGTCTGTGTAAGCGGAGTCTGAACATGAAGTGGATTTGCTTACTTCTCTTGCTTCCCACTGGCTTGGTTTTCTCCAGTTGTGCCGAACTGGCCAATACGCCTTCTTCAGAACAGCCGTCAGGCGAACCAGAGCTTGAGCACAAGTTCGTAGAAGCTGGTGGGGTTCAATGGCATTACGTAGAAGCTGGCGCTGGTGAGGCTGTGGTCTTTCTGCATGGCCTGCCGGAAAGCTGGTTTTCCTGGCATTACCAGATTGCACAAGTGAGCCGGGAGTATCGTGCCATCGCCGTGGACCTCAAAGGGTACGGGCAGTCTGATAAACGGGATGGAGATTACACCGCTCAGGGGGTGGCAAACGAACTGATTGCCCTGTTTGACGCCATCGGGCTAGAGAAGTTCTCGCTGGTCACCCATGATTGGGGCACGGTGATAGGTGACCACGTTGCTAGCATCGTTCCCGACCGAATGATTAAGTACGTTCGCATGCAAGCACCGGTGCTGAAGATTGACCCTGCCAATCACCCGCAGTTTGTGTTGTTAAGAAACCAGGAGTTGGCCACGAGCATAATGTCAGACGCGGAGACCTTCATCAACACGGTCTACGAACCTCGGACGATCCAGGAAATCAGCGATGAGGACATGGAGGGCATTATTCTGGAGTTCAGCCGCCCCGGGGTTGCTGAAGCCGTCCCGAGATACTTCCGAGACTTTGCCCTAGAAAGCGAAGAGGCGAGGCGCGAGCGTTTCGGAAAGATGTCTTTCCCGGTGCTTGTACTCCAAGCCGAGAGCGATCCTGCTCAGCCGCTATGGTACTTCGACGGCATTGAAGCAGTCTTCCCAGATGTTAGGCTCCAGGTGGTCAAGGACTCAGGTCACTTCACGGAGCTGGAAAGGCCGGACGACGTCAGTAAAGCCATCCTGGATTTCTTGGGCGACTAAAAGTGCCGCCTGACTGGCATTTCCACCAGGCTTCTTGCTGCCCTCCCTGTCTGAGCCGCACTCCTGGTAAATCCGCAGTTCTCTCCTTTATTGAAAAGGCCATCTCAAGCCACTCGCCGAAAGCGAGGATACTCGGTGGTTGCTCTGAACTGGGCTGTCCAGGTGAGCCGCGCGAACTGCAGAGTGGTGGGGGAGGCAGGAATGAGCTGTCGTCAGGCTTTCGGCGTAAGGAGGTTACGGCGGGCATTTTGCGCACACAGACCTGAACAACGTTGTGCTCAGGTAGCGGTCTCCCCGGTCGGGGAGTATGACAACAATCGTGCCGTGTTCCATGTCCTTGGCTATCCGCAGAGCCCCGGCCACTGCCGCTCCGCTTGACATCCCGACAAAGAGACCTTCTCTTGTGGCGAGGAGCCTTGTGGTTTCAAACGCTTCGCCATCCTCCACAACGATCTTTTCATCAAACATCTCTGGGCGATAGAGCCTGGGGATTATCGACTCATTCATGTTCTTGAGTCCCTGAATCGTGTGTCCTTCTGTAGGCTCAACTCCGACTACCCTGACGCCCGGCTTTTTCTCTTTCAGATATCTCCCAGCGCCCATCAATGTTCCTGTTGTTCCCATGCCTGCAACGAAAACGTCGACTCCTCCTTCGGTCTGGGAGAAGATCTCTGGACCAGTTGTCTCGTAGTGGGCCAGGACATTGCTCTCGTTGTCGAATTGATTGGGCATGTAGTATTTCTCGGGTTCTTCGTTCGCAAGTTGCCGGGCTCTGGTGATGGCGCCATCAGTCCCTTCTCTTGCCGGGGTGAGCACAACCTCAGCAGCGAGGGCTGCAAGGGCCCCCTGTCGCTCTGTGGTCACGCATTCTGGCATAAAAAGCTTGACCCGGTATCCTTTTGCAGCTCCTATCATTGCTAGGGCGATTCCCATATTTCCCGACGTCGGTTCAACTATTGTCTTCTCTTTGGTAACCTCGCCAGATTCCTCCGCTCTGCTTATCATGTAGTAAGCAGGACGGTCTTTCACGGAACCTCCGGGGTTAGCTCCTTCAAGTTTCCCCAAGATGCTTACCCTCTGGTTTCCATTTAGATTCCTCAATTCTACGAGTGGAGTATTCCCGATAGCATCGAATAGACTGGGCTTTCTGTTCTCCATAATCATTACAACGTCCTCTACGGTTCCAGTTAAGGCCACAAACCTTCTATTTGGCAAGGCACAATCTTGGAGGTGCACCTCAAGAAATAGTCTATGACAGCGAGCTTCAGAAATCAAGTATCGCGAGCAGAAAGGCGCTGACCGTGCCTCCCGATACGGCAGGCTACTAATGTGCAGATGGACGTTCTGCATTTCGACCTGGTGAGCCTCCTGAACAAATCGAAAAGCGTCCGCGAGACCTTTCGCGTGCCAGCGAACAGGTAGGGCGAGCCTGAGAGCTACCCTGCCTTCTGTATTTCATGCTGGCGGGAATTGGATTGGAACCAATGACGTTCAGGTTTCACGCCCGCGTTGTCGCCTCTTTGCATTTCTTAGCTCCCGATCGTTTGTTGGGCAACGGCGGATTTACTGCTCCTGGTATCTTTCCTGTATACTCTGAGGTTGCGGCGCCTATGAAGTTGCTGCGTGCCTGGGTGAAGCAGACCGTGCAGGATGAGGAATGGATATGAAAGCTTCAAAAGATTGTTATGAGTGCCTGGAGAGGCTAGCTTACCAGGCTGCAGAGCTGGCGACCGATGACGAGCATACCAGAGCCAGCGCGATAGAACAGAGCCTGAAGGTGCTCAGCGAGGACTTCTCCTGTGATAAGGTCTCCATCGTAATCGCCACCAAGATCCACGATGTAGTCAAGGACGTAACTCAAAACCCCGACCCTTACCGGCACATGAAGGATAAAGAGATTGCCGTTGCCAGAGAGTTGTCGAGTGAAGAGAGGCTGGACAACCGAAATAGTTTCTTGGGTTGTCTCAAGTTCGCCGCCCTGGGAAACGCCATAGATTTCTTCAGACCCCTCGATGACACCAGGAAAGACATAAAAGGGCGGTTGGATTTCACGGTTGACCATTCACGGGAGTTCAAAGCTAAGCTTGAGACCGCCAGCCGGGTCCTGTATCTGGCGGACAATGCCGGTGAGGTGTTCTTCGATTTGCCACTGATTAAATGGATGAGACAGTTGGCCGACGTTCTCTATGTGGTCAAAGCCTCGCCCGTTCAGAATGATGTTACAGTAGAGGAGGTCAGGCGAGCCGGGCTTGAAAACGAACTTAGGAGGATAATGACCACCGGGACAGCTACTCCGGGAATAGACTTCTCCTTGGCTTCGGCCGAGTTCAAGTGCGAGTTTGCCGCTGCAGACCTTATATTTGCCAAGGGCATGGGGTACTATGAGTCTATATCTGAACTGCCAGCTGAGGGAAGGGTTTTCTATTGCCTTAAGGCCAAATGCCGGCCAGTAGCTGACTCCCTCGGGGTGCCGCTGGATGGTTATGTGGCAATGCTTCGGTAGGCTCGGAGCAGTGTTAAGCGGGATTTAGGCATGGAGTTTGAAAGACCTGGGATTATCCGGCCCCCGAGCGAGCATGCGAGCTACTTCCTTCCTCTGACCAGTGGTTGCTCCAACAATACCTGCACCTTCTGCGGTTACTACGGCTCAAAGCTTAAGATCAGGGAGGTCGATGATGTCAAGGCGGAGATTGATGCCATGGCTTTGTATTTGGAGCGTGGCGTTCAGATTCCGACCATGCCGAGCATAGTATATGCTGTGCTGCGGAGTTGGGACGGAAGGAGAGTGTTTCTTCAGGACGGCGATGCCCTGGTTTACCCGTTTGACAGACTGAGGCGGGTGCTGGAGTATCTTAGTGAGAAGTTCCCCAATCTGGAAAGGATTGGCAGCTATGGTACTCCTCAGGATATCCTGCGCAGCAGCCTCGATGGACTTCGAACTCTCGGGGAACTGAAGCTGGGCATCGTCTACATGGGGGTTGAAAGCGGCGATGACAGGGTGCTCCAGAAGGTGGGTAAGGGGGTTAATCATGAGCAGTTGGTCGAAGCCGGAAGGAAGGCCAAGAAGGCAGGAATTATGCTTTCAGTTACAGTAATTCTGGGTCTTGGCGGCACTGACGGGAGCGATGAGCATGCGCTGGAAACGGCGAGAGTGCTCACTGAGATTGACCCGGAGTATGCCGGGGCTCTAACGCTGACCCTCGTTCCGGGCACACCGTTGCATGAGGAGTGGAGGCGCGGTGATTTCTCTCTGATTACCCCGTTTGATTCCCTGAGAGAACTGAAGACGATTGTTGAGAACTCTGATTTCACAGATTGCTTCTTCAGCTCGATGCATGCCTCAAACTACTACTCAGTACGTGGGCGGTTGCCGCTGGAAAAAGCGAGAGTGGTGGGAGAATTAGAAGATATTCTGGCGAGGCGAGACCCGGAATTGCTTCGCCCTGAGCTATTTAGGGGATTGTGAGGGACAAGTGAGTTCCTCCAGATGGGTCATGGATTAGCCCTGGCTGGGCTGGATGTGTTGGACGATTTCAGTAAGGCGGCGGATCCGGGGGCAGTCCGTGATATCGGGGAAATAGTCGTTGCGGTCGATGAGTATGGCTTCCATGCCAACGCCCCGGGCACCGACAATATCCAGGTCGTACTGGTCACCGACGTATATCGCTTCCTCAGGCTTGACCTTGGCTTTCTTGAGCGCGGCCAGGAATATCTCCGGCCGGGGCTTATCGCAACCTACTTCAGCGGACGTCACCTTGAAGGCGAGGTAGGGTTGTAGCCCCAGCTCCTTGTAGGTGGCCTCCATGTCCTGAGCGACATTGGATATCAGCCCCAGGCCCAAGCCCCGATTCTTGAGTTCTTCCAAGGTGGGTAGGGAATCATCGTAAATCTTGAACTTCCAGTCGTACTGGCGGAGCTTTGCCAGTATCTGAAGCGCTATCTCAGGGGTGGCTTCTACTCCAGCTCCTCCTAGAGCCCTGGCTGCGTATTCGGCCCAGAAGGCGAGCATTTCCTCCTGAGGCCTCTTGTCTATGGGTGAGCGCCAGTTCTCGTCACGGTAGTACATGTCGGCTGCTGGTAGCGCGTGGAACAGTGCCTTTGCTTCTACCTCGATGCCAAGCTCACGACAAACATTGACATATGCCTGTTCCCGAGGGGGGTCGTAAGTGGCGAGGGTATTGAAGAAATCGAAACAGACGACTTTGATCATGCCAAGTTGAGATTATCCAGTAAAGTGACCTTATGTGTCAAACTAAGTATCAATTAGGCCTATCTGGTTCCAGGTGAAGCCATCGTTGGTGCTTATTGAGAAGGCGCTCTGGCTGCCTCTGGTGCCACAGTACGCCACTTTGCCGTTGGCAGACCAGGCTACTCGGGCTTCGCTGGAGCCAGTAGGCGGTTTCTGACTGCCCTGCCAGGTGGGGTATGTCGACTGCGGGTTCAGTGCACAGTACACTTGTGTTCCCGGGCAAAAAGTCGTTGTTGATGCTATCGCCGCGCCCGCCAGTAGCTTGCCCCGGCCATACATGCCATAGTGAGCCAGACTGCAAATCACGCGGTCGCGAACCAGGAGCCGGTAGCAAACGCTGTTATCTATGCGGTACACGTCGTCGTTGGCATTTCCGGCAGTGGATACTCCTGGAGGGTTGTCGCTCCAGCAGGCGTAGACGTGGCGTCGCGAGGGAGCAGTTCCCGCGTAGTCCGAGGGCAGGGCTATGTCGGCATAGGTAAGCGGCGTCCCCGGTGTGTCTTGACCTGATTGGCAGATTTCGACTGGATAGCCTGCGAAGGAATTCCAGACTGCGTTGTTTGAGCCTAGGTCTCTTAAGCCGATGTAGAGATAAGTATCGTCGGTGTCCGGGGCGGGCCCACTGGCGACGACAGCCAGGAGTGTTCCGTCGGCGGCAAAGCTGGGTGAATACTCGATGGCGAAAACATCGGTACTCAGTACCGCCGGTGTAGCCAGCCAGCCGTTTGCTCCCGTGCTCACGTCTTGCCAGCCGCTGGGGAAGTGGTTCACCACGTTTACCCGGACTTTGCCGCCGCCGTTTCCCGTTGAGGTGCCGACGGCTAGCTCCCGGCGAAGGCTGCCATAACAAGGTGAGACGGCAAGGCATGTGACTCGTTCACCAGGACCTAACTTCGCGGCTAACCTAGTGGCGTCGAAGTTGGTACCACCGTCGACGGACACATAGACTTCAGTCCCAGCATTGGTGACAACGGCGACAAAGTCAGGGTTATCCGGGGCTACAGCTAACTCATCCCAGGTCGCTGCTCCAGCGATGCCTCTGGAGATATTTGCCCATCCATAGCCACCGTGGTCTGATTTGTAGAGCCGGGCGCTGGCGGAGTCGAGGGCGTAGACGGTATTGTCGTAAGCAACGGCGATACGGCTAACGTCACTACCTGGTACTATAAGCAGGCGGCCGTCGCCACGGATCACAACTTCACCCTCCTCTGGAGCTGCAGTAGCTATGGCAAACTCACTGGTCGCTGGGTTTGGGTCGATGTTACCGGCTGCGTCTTGTGCCTTGACATAAAATACGTATGAGCCATCAGGTAAGTCGGTGTAGGTCTTACTGGCATTAACCACAAAAGGAGAGTAGTCGGTATCATAGCCTTCTAGATAGCATGAGTATGTTAAATCGGTGGTCGGGGTCGTTTCGTCGCTGCCCGTCCATTCGAAGGTGACTTCGTTGTAGTCAATTGCTTCAGGCGGGGCGCTGATAATTGCTGTTTCTGGTGGTGTCGTGTCTGGAGGGGATGCTTCTGCTGGCGGGGGTGGTGGAGGTGGGAGCGGGGGCGGGGTACTCGGCTGGGGAGTGCAGCCACTGCATGCCGCTGTTAGTAGAACTAGACAGAGGGAAAACAGGATTCTGGGCTTGATGACTATTTTCATTGTTCAACAGTGATGCGGTAGCCGAAAGCGCCTGCTGACCTGCGTCAACGTTTCGATTGCGCCATGGCTCGATTCTAACATGGCAGTCGTAGTCTAGCAAATACGAGAAGCAAGAACTCAATTGTATTATGGCTCGGTTCTAACCTGGTTGACACCTTTTGACACTTATAGGTAAAGTTGATAAGCTTGAAGAAACCCCAGAGGAGGCGAAAGTGCCTAAGGCAAGAGCCAAGGTGGATATGGACAGAATCGTCTCGTTGTGCAAGCGGCGGGGCTTTATCTTCCCCAGCAGTGAGATCTATGGCGGGTTGGCGAGCTGCTGGGACTATGGACCGTTGGGAGCGGA
>JAUVVE010000016.1 GCA_030604795.1 Dehalococcoidia bacterium
AGGGGAAGCGGTCCATGCCAAGACCGCGTCCACCGTTCCCGACCGAATCAGGGTTGTGGGGCAAACCAACCTTGGTTAACAATGTGAAAACATATGCCTATGTTCCTTTGATACTTGGCCACGGGGCAGACTGGTTTTCCGACATCGGCACTGAGAACAGCAAGGGCACAGCAGTGTTCGCTCTAGCCGGTAAAATGGTTAACACCGGACTGGCAGAAGTGGCCATGGGTACAACGCTGCACGAGCTTATCTTTGATATTGGTGGTGGGATGTGGGGTGACAAGCGGTTCAAAGCGGTACAGATTGGGGGTCCTTCGGGCGGTTGCCTGCCGGAAAGTATGCTACCGACGCCGGTGGATTTTGATTCGCTCCGTGAAGCGGGGGCGATTATGGGCTCTGGCGGCGTAATTGCCATGGATGAGGACAACTGCATGGTCGATACTGCGAAGTTCTTCCTTGACTTCATCCAGAAGGAGTCCTGCGGCAAATGCTCAACCTGCCGACTGGGCACCAAGCAGTTGCTGGACATACTGGAGGACATCACTGCTGGAAAAGGCAAGATGGAGGAGATTGATTCACTGCTTGAACTGGGGGAAGATGTGAAGGATGGTTCGTTGTGTGGCTTGGGCAAGACGGCATCTAATCCAGCCCTGACTACCATTCGCTATTTCCGCGATGAGTATGAGGCCCACATTCTGGAGAAACGTTGTCCGGCACGGGTATGTAAGGAGCTTACTGCCTATTATATTATCCCTGAGAAGTGTGAGCGGGGCTGTGAGCATTGCGTCCTGGCGTGCCCTGTGGAGGCAATAAGTTCCAATAAGAAGGGGATAAAGGTCATTGACCAGACCAAGTGCACCAAATGTGGCAGTTGTGAGCTGGTGTGCCCGCCGGAGTATAATGCGGTGGTAAGACTATCGCCAGTAAACTTGGTGCCATCGTCAGAGGTTGCGAAGCCGAAGAGAAGGAAGACCGGAGGAAAAGCGAAGTGACAACGACCATAGTCGTAGCTGGAAAAGGCGGTGTCGGCAAGACAGCTATCTCCGCGTTGCTGATTGAGCTGTTATCCAAAAAGGGGGTGGTTCTGGCCATCGATGCCGACCCCAGCACCAACCTGAATGATGCCCTGGGCCTGCCTCTGAAGGACACGGTAGGCAAGGCGCGTGAGGACATTACTGAAGACATTCAGAGAGGGACTCTTTCTCCCACAGTTCCCAAGCAAGATGTTCTGGATATGAAGGTAAGGGAGGCCTTGGTGGAGTCGGCGAAGGTCGACCTTCTGGCTATGGGGCGTCCGGAAGGCCCGGGGTGCTACTGTGCTGCCAATCATATGCTGCGTCTTTCCATGGAACGGCTGGCGAAAACGTACGATTATATGGTCGTCGATTCCGAAGCTGGGATGGAACACATAAGCCGGCAGACAACACAGGACATAGACTTCCTGCTGACCGTCTCTGATGTGACTACGCGGGGTATTACTGCCGCTGCTCGAATGAATGAGCTGATTAAGGAGATGAGGACTAAGGTTGGGAAAGCCTACCTGGCAATTAACCGGGTTAAAGATGGGCTGCCACAGGAGATAGGAAAGGCTGCCGACGACTTCGGACTTGACATCATCGCTACCATATCTGAAGACCCATATATCGCCGAGTTAGAGATAAGGGGCAAACCGATCACTGAACTCCCAGAGGATTCGCCGCTCCGACTGGGAGCCAAAGACATAATCTCCAGACTGGGGCTGTGACCAGCCTCATATGGGGGGTTACCCAGGTGGGACTTAAGGACAGGAAGCTAATCAGCCTGCGGGAAATCGAGGGCGTCGTCAGTCCTCACCAGCGCCAGGTTGACATGGCGCTGAAAAGTAAGAGGGAAGCGCTGGAATATGTTGTCGACGTCTCCGAGCTGGCCGAGTTCATCGGCGGCAGGGTGGAATCGTTGGGACTGGGTGAAGACTGGGCAATAAGCAAGGAAATCCTTCCTGGGGTGGAGGTTTTCTTCGTTTTCAACCGCGCTGATGAAGAGTTGCCCGCTAGTCTGAGGTTCTTATTCTCCGGCGACAGGATAGGACTGATGAGGGGCGAAGATCTAGCTGGCTTCGTCATTCTCCACGTCAGCCACATGCTCAGGTATGTGAGGGAAAGTAATCCTGACAAGGATCTTCCCGAGGTTTGCTATAGAGTATAGAGACTCTGCCTTTAGGACCTGAGGGGGTAAATGGCAAGCAACACGGATTTGGACTTCCTGTTCAATCCCCAGTCGGTAGCTATTGTCGGAGTTTCGGCCAGCCAAGCCTGGGACAACGTCGCTGGAACCTATTTGGGAGCTTTGCTCCGCTGTGATTTCAAAGGCCCAATCTACCCCATAAACCCGAAGGGCGGTGAGATTCAGGGCTTGAGAATCTATGCCGGCATTAAGGACGTTCCGGATCCGCTTGACTACGTTATTTGCTGCATTCCAGCCCGGTCGGTGCCGCAGCTAGTCAAGGATTGCGCCGCCAAGGGAGTCAAGGCAATCCAGTTCTTCACCTCGGGCTTCGGCGAAACCGGCACTGAGGAAGGCAGAAGGCTGGAGGCGGAGATTTGCGACCTGGCTCACGACGGCGGAATCAGGCTTGTTGGTCCCAACTGCATGGGAATCTATTGCCCCAGAGGAGGCTTATCTTTCACCATGGATTGCTCGAAAGAAAGCGGGCCGGTGGCTTTCATTTGCCAGAGCGGTGGGAACGCGATTTATTTCACCCGGCACGCGGCTCAGCGCGGCGTTCGTTTTAGCAAGGTGGTCTCCTACGGGAACGCTGCTGATGTCACTGAAAGTGACCTGCTGGACTATCTGGCCGCTGACCCCGAGAGTGGAATCATAGCTGTCTATATTGAGGGAGTGAGGGACGGTAAGCGTTTTGGCAGAGCTCTCCGGGAGGCAGCGAAGGTTAAGCCGGTGATAGTGATGAAGGGTGGTTGTACTGAAGCCGGGGCAAGAGCGGCGGCTTCTCATACGGGCGCTCTGGCCGGCTCGGCAAGGATATGGGGCGGCCTCTTGCGGCAGGCAGGGGTTATTCCTGTCGCCACCCTGGAGGAGTTGGCCGACATGTTTGTCACCTTCCTGTATTTGCCGGTGCCTCAGGGACGGAGACTTGGGTCTATCCACATCGGCGGCGGAGCCGCGGTTGTAGCCACCGATAGCTGGGTTTCTGCCGGGCTCGTCTTGCCGTCGCTACCACAGGAAATGCAAGACAAGCTTGGGAGCTTCCTCAGCACTCGTGCTGGCGTAAGCCTCAACAACCCCGTGGACCTTGCGCGTCAGTTCTATTCCCCAGCGGTCTACTCTGTGGTGAAAGCCCTGGCCGAGTACAGCGGCATTGATATCATCGTTGTTCATTTTCCTCTGGGCACCACGCCAGTGGTGTCTTCCTTCCCCAAAGAGAGTGCCTTTCCTTTGCTGGACAATGTGACTAGAGTTCACCGGGAGACCCGCAAGCCGATGGTGGTGGTGATTGATCAGCTTGCTACGGCTGAAGCCTGGGAAACGGCCTTCGCTTGCCAGCAGAAGTGTCACCAGGCGGGGATTCCAGTGTACTTCTCGATGAATAGCGCAGCCAGAGCTATCAGCCGGTTTCTGTGTTATCATGAGCATCGTGGTGGGTGGCAGGCGGACAACGGGGGACCGGACTGACTGCCCTCCGGTCCAAGAGGAGGTTATCTGAATGGATGAGTATCTGAGAAGTTTCATGGAGTCGAAGTTTCAAGTTCCTGTAGTCGACGGGGAGGACAAGGTTTGCTCTCTGGCTGAAGCCATAAAGAGGCACGTAAGGAAGGGAATGACCATCAACGTGTCTGCAGGCGGAGCCTTGATGTACCAGCTCATGAGGGAGTTCTGGGGGCAAAGACCAGGTTTCACGCTCATAACTCAGGGCTTGGGCGCAAATCTGCTCGCCGTGATTCAAGGGAGATTGGTTAGAAAAGTCCTAACCAGCTTCGCCGGCAATGGATATCCCAGTCCAGGTCCTAATCCTCTGGTGCAGAAAGCTTATCTCTCGGGCGAAGTGGAGTTCGAGAACTGGACGATGCGTACCATTCCCCAGAGGCTTCTGGCAGGGGCAATGGGATGGGGCATCATCCCCACTAAGTCACTTCTGGGGAGTTCCATGGAGGAGGAGAACAAGGAATCCTTCATGGTCATCGATGACCCGTTCTCTGAGGGCGAGAGGATCGGATTACTGAAAGCCTTGAGGCCGGATATTACGCTGCTTCATGGTGTGGCTGCCGACCGTTGTGGTAACACCATAATGACCTATCCCCTGGGAGGTGATGCCTTCGGCGCGTGGGCCGCAAAAGACGGCGTGATAGTCAGCGCAGAGAAGATAGTGTCTACCGAGTATATCCGCAGGCATTCACATCTCGTGCGGGTGCCGTCCTATCTGGTTCTGGCGGTTTGCGAGGCGCCTTATGGAGGCCATCCGGGTGGGATGACATGCCACGGTTTGCCTGAATCCGAGGCCTATTTCCCCGATTACGATTTCGTCACCGAGGTCAACGAGGCGTCGAGCGATGAAGAAAAGTTCTCGAAATGGATACAACACTGGATTCTGGATTGCAAGGACCACAACGACTACCTTTCCAAAGTGGGAAACGAGAGGCTGCTTTATCTGAAAGGTAAGGCCGATTCTGATGCGTGGATAGCTGAAACGCTGTCTGAAATCTCGAGGGTTGATTTCGAAAGGGAGCCGAACTCTCTGGAGAGGCTGGTGGTAGCTGGTGGAAAGATCATAGCCGAGAAGTGTATCGCTGAAGGATACAAGACAATACTGGCGGGTGTAGGGCTGTCAAACCTGGCGGCCTGGCTTGCCACTTATGCGCTCAAGGAAAAAGGGCACATGGTGGATTTGATGGCTGAGATAGGCATGTACGGTTACCTGCCCAGAGCATCAGACCCGTCCGTGTTCAGCTTCCATAACATGCACACATGCAAGCTTTTCACCAACATAGACACAACGCTCGGGTTCTTCGTCGGCGGTTCGTCAAATCGATGTATGGGAGTTTTGGGCGCGGGCCAGGCGGACAAGTTCGGCAACGTGAACTCGACCAAGATCCCGGGTAGGTCCTACCTCGTCGGTTCTGGAGGTTCCAACGACATAGCCAGCACCAACAGGGAGACGGTGGTGGTGATGAACGCGGGCAGGCGTAGACTAGTGGAGGAAGTCCCGTACATTACTTATCCCGGGAAGAACGTCAGGACGCTGGTCACCGATATCGGGGTTTTCGAGAAGATTGACGGCAGGGAGACCTTCACCTTGACAGCCTACATCCCTTCGGAGGCAAGTCAGAAGGAGGCGGAAGCCGTAGCCGAGGTGAAGGAGCGGGTGGGATGGGAACTCGACATCGCCTCGCACTTGAAGAGAGTGGAGCCGCCGACCAGAGAGGAGATAACTCTGCTAAGGCTCTTCGACCCCAGGGGATACTTCATAGGGTCCTAAAGCAGCCTGTACTGCACCCGGAAACCAAGCGGCGCCTACCAGTAGCTGTAGCGTCACTCTCTGTTTGTTGCCTCGCGACTCAACACTAACGTCCTATGACCATTTACTTGGTCGGATTAGTCCATTTGGGTGATTCATTCGTCAGACGACCGATGATACACTCGGGTATACCTAAATACTGACGGAAGGGCCTATGACATGCCAGTTCAAGTTAACGGCGCAGAGTTCTACAGAACGGCCGAAGCTTGTCGAATAGCCGGCATAAGTAAGAACACCTTCTTGCGATGGGTCAAAGCGAGGGCATTTGCCGATGTGGAACACAGGGATAGAAGAGGTTGGAGATTATTCACCCAGGATGACTTGGACAGACTAACAGCCGAGGTCAACAGAATTTACAGGGACCCAGCGGCTGAAAACTGGCGAATACGTTCCGCGAGGCTGAAGTAGGTTGAGCCTTTGTGAGTTGGCATAAGCACGCCGGCTCTAGGTGTAAAGATGGCGGACGATCAAGGGACAAAAGAGCAACTTGTGAGTGAATTGCGGGCATTACGCCAACATCACGCGCGATTGGAAGAATTATTCACCAAACGCAAGCAAGCGGAGGCTCTTTGTGACATCGCGCGAGCGACGGGCCGGAGGCTGGGACTAGACCAGCTGATAGACTGCACCCTGGGCGAGGCGGTCAAGGTGATGGGCGCAGACATGGGATTGCTGTATCTAGTGGATAGGACAGAGAAGGCTCTTGTGCTAAAAGCTCATACGGGCGTGCCCGAGCAGACCCTCCTTCGAATAGGGACTGTGAAGTTCAGCAGCGAAGACTTGCGAAAGATGCCGAAGAACGAAGCCCCAGAGGTCTCCGTTTCGCGGATATTTCGTGACGCTGTTCTCAGATTAATGTTTGCCGAAATGCGAGTGGACCAAGCAGTATCGGTAATCGCTATCTCCTTCTTGGGGAAAAGCGGACTGCATGGAGTACTGGCTGTCGGTAGGCCAGGTGAGCACAGATTTGACCAAGATGACATGGAACTGCTCGAGGCGGTCGGCAAGCAGGCGGGGGTTGGCATAGACAATGCTATGCTGTCCCAAGAGGCGGGCAGGTTGGGTGGAGCCGACGGCCTGACCAGCCTTTACAATCAGGCCTATTTTCAGCAGCGACTGCAAGAGGAAGTAGAGCGGAGCTCGCGCTACGGGCTAGAATTCTCCGTTGTCATGTTAGATGTAGACGACTTTGAACGGTATTGCGCGCGCTGCGGGCGTGCGCCGGGGAACAAGATTATTGAGATGTTAAGTACGTCGATCCGCAGCTGTATCAGAAAGGTGGATATCGCCTGCCGCTTCAGTGGAAGCAAGTTCGCCGTCCTTCTGCCGCACACTGACCCGGGTGGCGCCCAGGTAGTGGCAGAGAAGCTATGCCAAACGGCCTTCAACGCCTTTGCATTGACACGGAGATCTACTCGCTTCGATTTGGCTCTCAGTCTGGGCATTGCCTCCTTTCCCTCTGATGCACAATCCCCCAAGCAACTCATCCACCGGGCTGAGGTTGCCTTGGGCACGGCAAGAAGGCAAGGTGGAAACCAGGCGTGTCTGGCCTCAGATACGCCTAGCGCTGTGGGCACAGCCAGCGGCGATGTCTCCCGCCTGACCGAAGATGACAAGGAGTCAAGCATGCAGATTGCCTATGCCATGGCAGCTGCGGTCGACGGCAAGACTCACCTCGGCCACTCGCGGAACGTGGCAAAGCACGCTGTGGCCGCAGGTGAAGTGCTTGGCCTGCCGCGCAGTAAGATACGGCAGCTTCGTACTGCTGCTCTGCTCCATGACATCGGTAAGGCCTGTCTCCCGGACGGCCTGCTCGAGGGGTCGCAAGCCTTAAGCCAGGAGGAACTGCTGCTGCTGAGGAAACATCCGGAGCAGGGGTCGACCATAGTAAGCCAGATCCCCGAGTTGGCCTATTGCGCTCCGGCCATTCGGCACCATCACGAGCGATACGACGGCAGTGGTTACCCCGACGGCCTTGGGGCCAAGCAGATTCCTATCGAGGCACGCATCATTGCCGTAGCTGACGCCTACGATAATATAACCACGCCAGGTTCCGAGTACCAGATGTTGCTGCCCCAAGGCGCGCTTGAGGAGCTATCACGGCATGCCAGTACCCAGTTTGATCCTCACGTTGTGGTGGCTTTCACGAAGGCAGTGTTAGCCGGTGTCTAAGTCTCGCGAGGCAGAATGTGAGTTCAATAGAAGAACACTTCGCAGGTCTTGGCGCCCAGTCCTCTCACCGACTCTGGTTGTTGGAACAGGATACAGTCGGTATGGCTACGTAGGGTATGGTCTTGGGTAGCAGTCCTGCTCAGGGACAACGCCTCAAGTCTCCGATCAAGTATCTAACAGGTGGCCCGCCTGCAAGGGGATGCAAGAATCGGCCCAGCTGACAGAGTGGTTACTCTTAGTTTCGGTCTGAACAGGATTACGGCAGGGCCCCGCAAGAATACGCATCTGGCCTGTTGTCAAGACAAGCTCAAGCGGAACAGATTTGGGTGTATTGTATCTACTCCACGCTGGTAGCCGTTTGTACTGCGCTACGAAATAGAATACGTGATATGCGCAAAAGGCGGCATGGCTAGCCTGTTCTGCCAAATTCCTTTTCCAGTTGGCGTGAGCTCAGGTGAATCATGGTTGGCCTGCCGTGGGGGCAGGTTCGGGGCTGGCTGGTCTGCTCTAGCTGTCTTACCAGCTCTCTCATTTCCTCGTCAGTTAGCGATTCTCCTGCTTTGACAGCAGCGTGGCAGGCTAGGGACTGAGCCATTTTCTCTTCCCGCCTTAGTGGCCCCTCATCGCTAGACAAGGAGTCGAGCAATGTCCTCACCCCTTCGGCCAAGTTGCCCCCCTTCATCATCACTGGCACAGCTCTTAGCAGGTAACTCCTGCCTCCAAAGGGCTCGAGGCTGAAGCCGAATTCGTTGAGCAGTTCACCGCTAGCTTTCAAAACCTCTTCGTGCTTGGGGCTCAGTTCTACGTTTACCGGCTCAAGCAGCCCCTGAATATCTACGTTCTGCTGGGAGCGCTGAGTCAGGATTCTTTCGAAAAGAACACGCTCGTGTGCGGCATGCTGGTCGATGAGATAAAGCCCTTCGGGCCCTTCAGCCATGATGTAGCTGCTGCTCAATTGGCCCGCCACTCTGAGGATGGGCACGAAGGTCGTCTGGGTAGCCTTTGTTGCTGATAGGCTTGGTGCCGGTGTAGGTGCTGGGGTCGTCTCTGGGCCTGATGCCGTCCACAAACTCGGTGACGGCGTGGGTGGAGAGGCGGCAACTCTGACTTTGGGCGGCGGCGCTTTGACCACAACCTTGCTTATTGATTGCTCCACCGCAGCATAAACGGTCTGACCGCTACGAAATCTCACCTCCGTTTTGGTGGGGTGGACGTTGACGTCGACCTCTTGTGGCGGCAGGGAAACGTTAAGAATTACTATGGGGTGCCTGCCAGCCATGAGCGACCCTTGATAGGCATCCTCGGCAGCCCGGGCCAGCAGGCTACTGCGCACCCAGCGGCGGTTGACAAAGAAGCTGAGATAGCCGCGACTGGAGCGGGCCAAGGAAGCCGGGCTCACCAGGCCAGTCACCCCGGGTGCTTGAGCGGTTCCACCAATGGCCAGCATCTGCTCGGCTATCTCAAGGCCGTAGACTTCGGCCACGACATCTCGCAGGTTGCCGTTGCCCGGCGTGTGCAGGGTTGTTCGCCCCTCGAGCGACAGGTTGAATCTCACCTCGGGGAAAGCCAGGGCATACTGGCTTAAGAGGTTGGCGATGTGGCCGTTTTCCGTTGTTGCTGACTTGAGGAACTTCAGTCGTGCCGGGAAATGGCGGAAGAGGTGATGTACGGCGATGGTAGTGCCCTGTGGTCGGCCACGTTTCTCCCTGTTAGCCACGGTGCCGCCCCTTAGCTGAAGGTAGGTGGCTGCAGTATCACCGGCTGCCTGTGTTAGGATTTCCATCTCGGCCACCGCCGCAATGCTGGGCAAAGCCTCACCGCGGAAACCGAGGGTGGAGATTGTCTCCAGGTCGGCTAACGTGTCAATCTTGCTGGTGGCATAGCGGCGGAAGGCAGGCTGCACATCGCCTTCTGAAATGCCGCTTCCGTTGTCGGTGACCTTGATGAACCTTACGCCGCCCCCCTGCGCCTCAACGGTGATCAGGCTAGCGCCAGCATCAAGAGAGTTCTCCACCAGCTCCTTAACCACCGAAGCCGGCCTCTCCACCACCTCGCCGGCCGCAATCTTGGAGGCAACTTCCCGGGCGAGAACCTTTATGGGCATGTTAGTTCATTTTACACGGTTTAGTGTAGGAAAGCAATAGCAATACTTCGCTTGTGGGGCAGCTTCAGCGAGAATCCGGGATTCACCCAATTCTTTCTAGGGGCGCAAAGCTGAGCAACAGTCTCTTGGTTCCGGCCTCCGCGAAGTCTACGGTCACCACCTGGTCGTGTTTATTGCCGGAGCAGCTTACCACTATCCCCTCGCCGAAGACTTTGTGGTTTACGCGGTCACCAGCCTTCAGGTTCAGGGTGCTGGACGGTCGGGGTGAGGGCTTGGAATAAAGCGCTGTTACCGGGGTGAATTCATCATCTCGTTTTGCTTGCTCTTCTTCCTGCACCCCGTTGGTAGTTACCAGGTGGGGAGGGATGTCTTCAAGGAAGCGGGAGCGCCGGCTTGGCGAGCTGCCGCCAAACAAGCTACGGCGCTCGGTATACAGAAGGTAGACTTGCTTTTCGGCCCGGGTCACTCCTACATAGCACAGGCGGCGTTCCTCTTCTAGTTCCTCAGGGTCGTCCGAGGACCTTCGATGGGGGAGCAGCCCTTCCTCCATGCCGACAATGAAAACCACGGGGAACTCCAAGCCTTTGGCTTGGTGAAGGGTAATCAGGGTCGCGGCATCGGCCTGTTCATCGAGCTGGTCGATATCTGACATGAGGCTAACGTTCTCCAGGAAACTGACCAACCCCTCCTGGGGGCTGAGTTCGTCATATTCTCTGGCTACGCTGTGCAGCTCACGGATGTTGTCCCAGCGGTCCTCGCCGTCTTCCTCGTTCAGGACGTGCTCCTTGTATGCCGACTGCTTCAGCACCTCATCGAGCAAATCTGCAACGTTTAGCTCCTGCCTCTTGGCGCCAAGCTCGCTAATTAGATTGAAGAAGCTGGTCAAAGCGTAGCTGGCCCGCGGTGGGAAAGGCGGCGTTTTCTTCTCGGCAACCGTCTTCAG
>JAUVVE010000112.1 GCA_030604795.1 Dehalococcoidia bacterium
AGTGGTCTGACGCCCAGAGGACGACATATGACATGGGGTTGTGTGTCACTTACTGTGCCTGCAGATGTATAGTAGCTCAGTCATGTTATCCCCACTGAATCGATAATCTGTTTCGGTATTTCCTCTTCGTTCGGCGTCTTTTCGAACCCCGCCAAGGTTGCCCCCTCAGCCTTCAACACCTACCTCTCTTGTTCACAATCCATTCTGTAGATTGCGCCGCTTTGGGCAGTAACAGCCTGCACTTGTTATTTATACTTCGGCTGAAGGACGTAAGGAAATATGATAGCCATAAGCAACAGGGTCGACGTCGAGATCGACCGACGGCGAGTGTTGCGCAGCATTGGGTACGATGCGCGTCGCAAGCCTTCGGCTCGTGTGGCCTCTTTGCTCGATGAGCACATGGAGAACGCTCACGACCTCATTGACCCCAGATATGCATATGTCCTCAGGGATATCGAGCGCATTCGGCGCTCCTGCGCTTTCATCGAGGGTTCGGTTGTGTTTGAAAGCGTGGTCATCACCCGGCTGCTGGAGAAGTGCCAAATGGTTGCTGTGTTTCTGGCGACGATAGGCGGCCGTCTGGAGGAAATGGTTCTCCGGCTGGCTGAAGACGGGCTCGTACTCGAGTCGCTTGTGCTGGATGCAATAGGCTCGGTTGCTACTGAGGAAGTGGGCGAGTTTGTACAAAGCAGGATAGAAGAAGTGGCGCACGCTCAGGGGCTTGGCGTGAGCCGACGCTTTAGCCCTGGCTACTGCGACTGGACTGTCAGGCAACAGAGGATGGTCTTCCGGGCCATGAACGGGAGCTCTATGGGGATTCGCTTGACCAGAGCGTGTCTCATGGTCCCCCGTAAGTCGATATCCGGGATTCTGGGTATCGGCCCCTCTAGCGGCGACCTAGAGCATTATAATCCCTGCAGGACGTGCAGGAAACGTAACTGTGTGGGTAGGAGAATGTGAGGAGATGATTCGAAAAGGATTGCTTGGGGGCAGCTTCAAACCCCTTACTGAAGAGGCTGTAGACATGGTGCACCAGACGGCTATGCGGATAATCGATGAAGTAGGCTTTGAGGTGAATTCGGGGACAGCGTTGGAACTCTTCGAGCAGGCTGGTGCCCGAGTAGATCGAGAAAGGCGACGGGTGTGCCTGCCTCAGAATAAGGCTATGGAACTCATAGTGATGGCACCGTCTGAGGTCAGGCTCTGCGGACGGGATGAGAAGGACGACATTATCTTGGGCGGGCAGCGGGTATATGCGGGGACCGGGGGCACAGCGCTTTATATTTATCACCCGGATACTGGCCAAAAGCGGCCAGCTACTCTGGAAGACCTGAAGCACATCGCGAAACTGGTTGACGGACTGGACAACATCCACTTTTTCCTGCTGCCCACATATCCCAACGAGTTGCCTCCGGAGGAGGTGGATGTGAACCGCTTCTTCGCGGGCTTGGACAATACAACGAAGCACGTCATGGGAGGCGTTTATACTCTCGAGGGCGTGAGACAGGTGATACGGATGGCCGAGATTATTGCAGGCTCTGCTGAAAGGCTTCGCCAGCGTCCCTTCGTCTCCATGATAGCCTGTAGCATAAGCCCCCTGAAGATGGACGCCACTTATGGTGACCTGTTGGTGCCCATCGCCAGAAGCGGTATACCGGTTGCATGTCCAGCCGAGCCATTGTGTGGGGCTACATCACCGGTGACGCTTGCCGGAAATCTGGTAATTCAGACCGTGGACTCCCTGATGGGCGTCATGCTCACGCAGATCATTAACCCGGGGACACCGGTCATCTTTGGCTCTGTCGCCACCAGTACCGACCTTACTGACCTGAAGTATCTTGCTGGCTCCGTTGAGATGGGGCTGCTCAACGCTGCTGGTGCCCAGATGGCGCAGTTCTATAAGCTGCCTTTCTATGCCACCGGCGGTATGACCGACTCCAAGGTGTTAGATGCCCAGAGCGGTTACGAATCTGCTACAACGAGCCTCCTCTGTGCATTAGCCGGTGCGAATTTTATCCACGACGCCGCCGGGCTTATGGAGTTCGCCATGACAGTATGTTGTGAGAAGTACGTTATAGACAATGAGATACTGGGTATGGTCATGAGGGCAGTTGATGGCATAGTCGTAAATGATGACACGTTAGCCTTTGACCTCATCAAGGAGGTGGGACCGGGTGGTAATTTCGTGGCTGCCAGGCACACCAGGCGCTTCATGCGGACCGAGCACTACCAGCCCTCGCTGAGCGACAGAGATAGTCGAGAGGAGTGGGAAGCCAAGGGAGGAAAGAGCACCTGGGAGAGGGCGTCAGAACGGGTCAAGGAGATTGTAGCCAACCATAATCACAGCCTGCCGGAGCCGATAAGACATCAAGTGCTTTCAGAAATATCAGGCATCGTGGGGTGAAATATGCTGGTAATTGGGGAAAAGATCAACGCATCAATCCAACCAGTTGCCGAAGCCATCGCCGGCAGAGACAGGAAGTTCGTGGAGGACCTGGCCCGGGCTCAAGCCGAAGCTGGGGCTGATTTCATCGATGTGAATGCAGGTGCCGGGAAGGGCACGCCTGAGGACCAGACTGCCAGCATTGAATGGCTTGTTGACGTAGTTGGGTCGGCTACCGATAAGCCCGTTGCCGTTGATAGCGACTCGCCGGCTATTATAGAGGCTGCGCTGGGCAAGTACCGGGGCGAAAGGCTGATGATTAACTCGGTCACTGCCGAGCCAGAAAGGCTTGCATCCATCGGCCCCCTGGCGGCGAAGCGCCAGGCGTGGCTGGTGGCACTGGCCATGGGAGCCGGGGGTATACCGGACAACGTTGAGCAGAGGCTAGCTGCCTGTGAGGTGATAATGAACCACCTGAGCCGATTGGGCATGGCAGCGGAGCAGGTATTCTTTGATCCGCTGGTGCTTCCCATTGCCGTGGACTCTGGCCAGGGATTGGTCACCCTCAAGACGATAGAGGAGATTAAATCACGCTATCCGGGTGCCAAGACCGTGATGGGACTGAGCAACGTTTCCTACGGCTTACCCAATCGAAAGCTCGTCAATCGTGCCTTCCTGTTGATGGCGGCCTATGCAGGCCTTGATGCCGTGATCCTTGATCCCCTCGATGCCAAGGCGATGAGCCTTGCCAAGGTGGCCGATATGCTTATAGGAAAGGACAGTTACTGCAAGGCATACATCAGGGCGCATAGGCAGGGTACCATAGTGGATTAGGGCAAACGTTGTCTAACAACGTTGAGCAATCACCCAAGTTGGAGAGTGAGAATGCCAGAGGATATATTGAAGCTGATTCAAGAAAACGTTGTACAGGGCAGAGTAACCCAGGATGATGAGGGCCTCGAGGAAGGTATGGTGGGCCAGCCTGGTGTCAGGGAGCTTGTCGACAAGGCCCTCTCACAGGGAATAGGTGCCCAAGATATAATCAATAAGGGGCTCACCGCGGGGATGGAGATCGTCGGGCAGAAATTCGAGGCCAAGGAATACTTCATTCCAGATATGCTGGCCTCGGCTGAAGCAGTGGGGGCGGCTATGGAAATGCTGGCGCCCCAGCTGGCCAAGAATGGCATCAAGGCCAAGGGCAAAGTAATTGTGGCCACGGTGAAGGGAGACCTCCACGATATTGGCAAGAACATAGTGTCGATATTGCTGCGAGGCGCTGGTTATACGGTCAAGGACTTGGGAAATGACATCGATACTCAAACAATCGTGGATGCGGTGAGAGACGAGAAGCCTCAATTCCTGGGGCTCTCAGCACTGCTCATCAGCACGATGGCGCGTATGACGGAAACCATCCAGGCGCTCACGGAGAGTGGCCTCCGTGACCAGGTGAAGATCATCGTCGGGGGAGCCCCTGTATCGGAGGACTTTGCCAAGAGCATAGGCGCTGACGGCTACGGTGCA
>JAUVVE010000040.1 GCA_030604795.1 Dehalococcoidia bacterium
CCGGAGGCCCCGCTGGGAGGAATGCCGAAACCCATATTCCTGGTGGCTTCGACCGCTGTCTGCGATGCCAGGTACAAGTGGTTCCAGGCGCTGGGACGGTACATGGATGTGCCGGTATGGACGTTTGAAGCGCCCATCGCCGGAATGAAGGAAGTATCCATGGAAGGCTCCTATCAGCGCATGGTTGAGTTAGGCGTCAAGCATCTCAGGGAGTTTGTCGCCTTCGTCGAGAGCATATCGGGCAAGAAGATGGACTGGGACAAGCTGAATGAAACCGTGGACCTCATGATAGAGATTAACCGGCTCTGGCATGAAATCAACGAACTGCGCAAGGCAAGACCATCTCCCATGCACAGCAGAGACTTCTGGAGCGCCATGCCGGCGGCGTTGTTCCTGGCAGGCGACCTCAAGGATTCTTTGCAGTGCTTTCAAAACATGTATGTTGAGGTGAAAGACAGGGTGGATAACCGCATAGGAGCCATCGCTGAGGAGAAATACCGCTTGTTCTTCGCCGAACTTCCTCCGTGGCACAGCCTGGCGTTTTTCGACAGGCTAGCCGAGAGGGGCTGGAATTTCGTCATCGAGAGCTTTGGTTATCACCCACCTATACCCCTGGACCTGAGCGACGTCAGCGACCCGATGGAACGCATCACCAGATTTAGCTTTGAGCTTTTCTTCGGCTACTACAAAGATGCCTGGGAACAGAAGGTGCCTGCGGGCACCTTCGCCTATCCATATTTGAAATATGCCAGGGAATGGAAGTGCGATGGGGCGCTCCTGCATCCCCTTATCAGCTGTCGCAGCGCTTCTACGCATTTGCCATGGGTCTCCAACGCACTAATCGAAAGGCTAAAGGTCCCGTCTTTGACCATCGAGGGAGATATCGTAGACCTTCGGCTGTTCGATCTCGAGGATGCCTTGGCCAAGGCAGAGCCTTTTGAGGAGGCGATGGAGCACTACAGAAAGGCGAGGAAGCAGGAAGCCTTCGACTGGTGAGGACTCAGCAGATTTGAACTTAGCGAGGTGACGATCATGCCAGACAGGAGCAAGGGGCTCAGCAGAGCCAGAGAGATTTACCTAAACCGGTCTCAGAGGGCGAGACAACTCAAGGCACAAGGCAAGAAAGTATTAGGCTATCCGTGCGTTTATGTTCCCCTCGAAATAATCACCGCCCTTGACTTTGTCCCATACAGGACCTGCGGCGATATCAAAGAGCCGGTCACCGAAGCGGATAGAGCCCTGCCCACGGCATTCTGCCCTGTCATGCGCAGTTGCCTCGACTGCGCCCTAAAAGCCAAGGATGATTTCCTAGATGGCGTAGTCACCACCCATTCTTGTGACCCTCAGGAGAAAACGAGCCATGTTTGGGAATCTTACATCGAGTATCCCTATTTCCACTTCATAGATGTGCCCGGCACCGTTCGTCCTGAGTCCGTAGAGTACTACAAAGGGCAACTGGACGATTTCAGGAAGACGTTGGAGTCTTTCGTCGGAAAGGAGCTGTCCACAGACAGACTCAAGGCAGCCATCGGGTTATATAATCAACAGCGATCCCTGGTAAGAGAACTGTACGAGCTAACGAAGTCGGCTCCACCCCTTATCTCGGGAACCGAAATCGTCGAGGTGGTGAAAGCTTTGATGAGCCTTCCGGTCTCTGAAGGCAATGAGCTGTTGGCCGAGGTGATAAGCGAGGTGAAAGAACGCACGGACGGCCCAGAGAGGAAACCAGCGCGTCTGTTCGTCTGGACAGCCTCCCTGGACGATGTAGACATCATGCAAATGCTCGAAGCTCGAGCTAATGTGGTGATAGACGATAGCTGCGGCGGCCTGAGAGCTTACAGGACTGACGTGAAGTTGGCCGATGACCCATTGGATGGACTGGCTCATTACTATCTAGAGGAGATCACCTGCGCCCGCACCTTCAGGGAGGCTACTATCGGCGAGACCAGCAAAGACTACGCTAAAGACTTGCAGAGTCGGTTCGGTTATCTGAGACGCTTCATCAAGGAATGGAATGTCAACGGAGTCATCCTCTTGCTCGTCAGGTACTGTGACCCCTTCGCCTTTGAAATGCCTGCCCTTAAGGACTACTTCGACAGCCTCGGTATCCCTAGCACCTACATAGAATATGACTACACCCGAGGAGCTTTGGCACCCTTAAGAACCAGGGTTGAAGCTTTCATCGAGACAATAGCCTGAGAGCGTCTCTCAAGAGGTCCGCTTGCATTTCGCTGGGGTCGACATAGGTTCCACCATGACCAAGATTGTCGTCATCGACACGGATGGCAAGCTTGTGTCTGCCATCAAAGGTCCTACCGGCCCTGAACACCGCCGGCTAGCCAACGAGGTCATGAAAACTGCACTGGAGCAGGCACGCCTGCAACTTGATGACATCTCTTACGTTGTAGCCACAGGCTATGGCCGGCTGAATGTCCCCTTTGCCGACCGCCAGATTACAGAGCTGACCTGCCATGCCAGAGGGGTATCCAGCCTGTTTCCCAACGTCAGAACGGCCATCGACATCGGCGGGCAGGATGCCAAGTGTTTGAAGATCAATAACGGCAAGCTGGTCGACTTTGTTATGAACGATAAGTGCGCCGCTGGAACAGGCAGGTTTCTGGAAGTCGTCGCTGCCACGCTGGGTATCAAGCTGGAGGATATGGGTGCTATTTCACTGAGATCCACCAGGAAGGTGCCGATTAGCAACTTCTGCACCATCTTTGCCCAGCAAGAGGTGGTGTCTCACCTGTCTGAGGGAAAGAAGGTGGAAGACATCATAGCTGGGCTTCATGATGCCCTGGCTAGCCGAGTGGCCGCACTGGCGCTAAGACTGAAGGTAGAACCTGACGTGGTGCTGACCGGAGGCGTGGCCAAGAACGCTGGGATAGTTGAGGCGATGAAGGAGAACCTGGGCGGCGAACTTCTTGTGCCCGAAGACCCGCTTCTCACAGGAGCAATGGGCGCCGCCTTACTGGCAAAGGAACTCTCATCGGCGGCCATAGCAAAAGGTGAGCCCGTGCCAGTAGAGCCGCGTCGTCTGGACAAGACCACCTTCTTCAAGTAAGGAGCAACCTGAATGGCCTGGTTCATGGGCATCGATATCGGCTCGGCATACGGCAAGGGAGTCATTACCAAAGACACCGAGCCTTCCGCGTACTACGTGACCCTTTCAGGAGCCAATTACCGGACGACAGCCGAGAGGATAAGAGAGGAACTCCTGGCGCAGCTCGGCCTGAGTCAGGACGACGTAGGCCGTACGGTAGCCACTGGTTCCGGTGCCGGCAACGTCTACTTCGCCAGCCAGAAGGTCAGTGACATAGTCTGCACTGCCAGAGGCATGAACGCCATCTTTCCCACCGCCAGAACGGTAATCGACATAGCTGGGCAATCCACCAAGGTGATGCGGATAGACGCTCAGGGGCTGGTGGCCAACTTCACAGTCAGCGAGAAGTGTGCCGCCGGAAGCGGTCGGTTCATGGAAGTCATCGCCAACGTGCTGCGAATAGACTTAGGGGACTTCGGCCCGCTCTCCCTCAAGTCCAAGAACCCTGTCACGTTCAGCACTGGATGCGCCGTCTTCGGCGAATCGGAGGCAATTACCAGGGTGGCCGAAGGCGTCTGCAAGGAAGATATCGCCGCCGGGGTCAATCAAGCCCTGGCCGACAAGACATCCTCCCTCGTCAAGAAGGTCAAGCTGGAAGAGCCGTGTGCCATCTGCGGCGGTGGTGCCCTCAACCTCGGCCTCACCAAGACCATACAACACGAGTTGAATGTCCGGTTACTCGTTCCTCCGCAACCACAGATAGTCGCCGCCCTGGGCGCCGCCATAACGGCCAAGACATCAAACTCAAAGATAGGTACTTCAGAAGATAGAGGCTTAATGTAATGCTCAAGGTTGAGCCCGCACAAGGCTATCCTCCCGAAGAAGGCCGCTATGTGAGGGGTAATGACTATTCTCCCGTCGCGGTTTGCGTCATTCTGGATACTTTCGACTTCGCCATTCCACCTGAACTAAACGGGCTGGTAATGTCTGGCGTAGACTCTGGTGCTGCCCTATCGGGAATCCTTCAAACAGAGAACACAGGACTGGAGAAGATAATCTGCAACATCGCAGCCAATCCGAACATCCGCCATATCGTGCTTTGCGGCAGGGAATCAACCGGACATCTGCCCGGTGCGTCGCTCCTGGCACTTCACCAAAACGGGGTTGATGAAACGAAACGGATTGTGGGCTCGAGGGCTCTCACCCCGTATCTTTACAACATCCCTGCCGAGCTGACAGACAGATTTCGCGAGCAAATCGTCAGCATTGTCAACCTGCTGTGCCAGCCAGGCGAAAAAGATGCTAAGGCTCCCGGGCTAAACCCAAAGGTGATAGAGAAAGCAGTATGGAGCTGTTATCAGGAGAAGCCGGTGGCATTCATGGACTATACACTTTATGACATGGGAGCATACGCCGAGCCAGCCATTTATCACAAAATCGTATCGATCCTAAATCAGCCTCAGCAAGTTATCGACCAGGTCAGCCAGCCGGGCAGAGCAAAGATGGACACCGGATTCCTATTGCACAAATTGCTGCCCAAGACCAACTGCAAAGAGTGCGGTAAACCGACCTGTCTTGCCTTTGCTATCGGTCTGGCAAAGGGCAAAAGCCGCCTCGAGGAATGTCCCGTTCTACAGCAGCCTGAGTTTGCCGGAGACCGCCAAGCCTTGGCTAGACTTCTAGAGTAACGAGAGACAACTATGGAAAATCAGCCGAAAGCCGTGATCGGTAGACTTTCAATCCTGGATCGCTTCCTGACGCTCTGGATATTCCTGGCTATGGGCTTGGGGGTAGGCGCCGGTTACTTCGTGCCCGCCGTGGCCGATTTCATTACAATATTTCAGGTTGGTACCACTTCCATACCTATAGCCATCGGGCTCATCCTCATGATGTACCCGCCGTTGGCCAAGGTTAAGTACGAGGAACTGCCCAGCGTATTGCGTAACTGGAGAATACTCGGCCTGTCTCTGATACAGAACTGGTTGATCGGCCCGATACTTATGTTCCTGCTGGCTATCCTTTTCCTACGTGCCTATCCCGATTACATGGTAGGGGTTATTATGATAGGGCTGGCTAGGTGTATAGCCATGGTCATAGTATGGAATGAACTTGCAAAGGGTGACAGCGAGTATGCTGCTGGTCTGGTAGCTTTCAACTCAATCTTCCAGATACTCCTTTACTCCGTTTACGCCTATGTCTTCATAACGGTTCTGCCGGCTTGGTTTGGCCTGAAGGGAGCAGCGGTAAACGTGACCATTGGCCAGATAGCTCAGAGCGTATTCATTTACCTCGGTATCCCATTCTTCGGTGGTATGATTACACGCTTCACGCTTATCAAGGCAAGGGGACGAGAGTGGTACGAGAGCAAATTCATCCCCAAGATAAGCCCAATCACGCTGGCCGCTCTCCTATTCACCATCGTGGTTATGTTCTCCCTCAAGGGCGAGATAATTGTTGAGGTACCCCTGGATGTCGTTCGTATTGCCATTCCACTCCTGATCTACTTCGTGCTCATGTTCTTGGTTTCGTTCTACATGGGTAAGAAGATAGGCGCTGATTATTCCAAGACGACCACCATTGCCTTCACTGCCGCCAGCAATAATTTCGAACTGGCTATCGCGGTGGCCATAGCAGTATTCGGCATAGGCTCCGGGCAAGCCTTTGCTGCCGTTATAGGGCCGTTGGTGGAAGTGCCGGTGCTGATCAGCCTGGTCAACGTGGCTCTCTACTTCCAGCGGAAGTATTTCGGACGGGAACTGGAAGGTGCCGGGACGAAGCCTCGTGCCTAGCAAATCCACAACGCGGATACCCCCACGCTCAGCGCGTAGCACTTAGCCAGCACGTGGCGCGAGGAATGTCATAACGGTAACCTGTATGCTAAGATGTTGCCAACGAATTTGGAAGCGGAGGCGAGCGGTTGTTCAAGAAGGTGCACGTATTCAGAGTCAAACCGGGGCAGGAATTGCTCGGTGAGATAGCGCGCTATTGCAGCGAACATGGCGTCTCATCGGGTGTGGTTATCGGCATTATCGGCTCGGTGACGAGCGCTCGACTCAACTTCCTGATGCAGCTACCCGGGAAATATGAGAGCGTAGATTATGCGGGCCCACTGGAGATTGTCTGCGCTCAAGGCTCTGTGGCTTTGAAGGACGATAGCCCCGTCATCCACATACATATCCAACTCTCGGGACAGGACATCTGCCGAGGAGGTCATCTCGCTGAGGCCACGGTATTCTCCACGGCCGAGGTGACAATAGGGGAACTCGATTACCAGCTCCGGCGCCAGCTTGACAGCTACACCGGCCTGAACGAACTGGCTGATTGATGGATTGCGGGTTGCCTGGTTACGGTGCCGGCCGTCGGCGTTCTGTTAACAGCTACTTCTCTACCGCCACCGGCTTTTCCAGCGCATCCAAAGCCTGCTGGAATACCTGATTAGCGCCTCGCACATAGCTCTCCTGCCGCGCCAGCTCACGGCTGACGGTGCTGAGAGCCTCCGGAGACATCTTACCTTCCTTCACGAGCTGCCGACCGGCCTCTTTCGCCGCTTCAAAGACATCGTCTGGCGACCTGCCCATGTCAATCAAAGGTTTCAGGAGTTCCCCGTGAGGTCGCAACAGCGCCCCGGCGAACTCGCCTCTCATGTTCTTGCAGATTGCCTCCACATGGACGACCAAGGGGTCGAAATTGTCCATCTCCCAGAAGCCAGAGTTAGATACCAACACCACCTGGCTGGTCGTGCGACCCTCACGCGCGGGATGGCGGCAGTGACCGTCGTACAGCTCGATAAACGGCTGCGCAGCCGGAATGATACGGTCCAGCAGGTTCTTCATCGGCCCGGTCATGCCATCCACGTAGAGAGGCGTGGCGAGCACCCAGACGTCCGCCTCGTGCAGCTTCGGACGGAGCATCTCCATATCGTCCTTCTGAAAGCACACGCCCGGCGTCTTCAGCCAGCAGGTGAAGCAGCCCTGGCAGGGATTAATCTTGAGCTTCTTGGTGTAGAACAGCTCGAC